>NZ_JAUBQU010000098.1:0-24138 GCF_036701435.1 Microcoleus sp. Pol12A5 | reverse complement strand
TGGACTCAGATGAGGTGCGATCGTAATTCGTTTTGGCATTCTTTATTTGATGGGGGTGCTGTTCCTCCTGATTATATCATGGTTGATCGACCGGACATGATATTACACCATTCTCAAGAACAGGCTTTCCGGCCTGTTCCACAAAGAGTGAGTTTTATTGTGGGGTGGGCATCCTGCCCGCCCATAAAAGGGTCATTGAGAATCACAAAAAAAACTGGTTTCTGGAACCCCATGCGTAAGTTTTAATTAACTCTTAATTTGCAAAGGTCTACCGCGCCAAGTCCACCCCCAACCAGTTTCAGTTTTAATCGCAGAACCGATCGCCATTGCCGCCACTAACGCACCTCCGAAACCTCCCAACTACCAGTATCTCGTCGGACATTCAGAAATCTCGGCACCAAGCGGCGCAAATTGTAATGGTGCCAAATTACGATTTTTACTAAGAAGGAAGAAGGAAGAAGGAAGAGAGAAGACAGAAGAAGAAAGAGGGAAGACGGAAATTATTTGTTTCAGAATAATGAAAAATCCTCTCCACGGCATAGGATAAATAAAGAACATAATTGCAGCCATGTAAACCATCAACCCCCAACTGCGGTTAGCGCCGAGATACAGATTCTTTGTCCAGCCTTCCCACAATGCGATCCAAGAGCGATACATCCGCACGGATGCCAAATTTGACCCGGAATAAAGTCCGAGCTTTAAACCCGCACTTTTGATGCGCCTAGCTAATTCCATATCTTCCACAATTTCGCCGGCAACTGCTTTGTGACCGCCAAATTTTTCGTAAGCCGATCGCCTAAATAACATGAACTGCCCGCCCGCAAAAGCACTGTCTGTTGTCGGATCGTTGACGGCGGTGAAGTTGTAGCAAACTGCTAGGTGATTGAAGATTATCGGCTGCACTAACTACTCGGCAAAACACTCACTTTCCCAGCGCTGGCATACAGGTGAATAAGTCTATTTTCTCAGTTTATGCTATTGCAATAGCGGTTTCGATCGCCCCTGGTTTGAGTCGCACGTCGGCATCGATAAATAATAAGAAGTCTCCGGTTGCTATGTGAATAGCTTGGGCGCAGGCCTAGTTTTGACCCGCTCAATATTGGTTGCTCGGTCGCGGCTGACCTGCTAATATTTTAAGCCGGGGTCGTTGAGATGCTGTTGCAGGGTTTGCCCGATCGCCTTGGTGTCGTCTGTCGAGCGATCGTCTACAATTAAAACTTCTAAGTTGTCCACAGACAGCGGTGTACTCTCCCTCACGGCGATCGCGCAATCCCGGATATTCTCTGCCTCGTTGTATGCTGGTACGATTACCGAAACTTTAGGGAACTGCGCGGCCGGTTCCGGTGAGGGCCTGGCGGAACTTCTGTCGGTTCGAGGCGCATATTTGACCGATCGGCGCAAATTCTTAGTGTAAGCTCTACTTACAATGAGAGAAAAAATTAGCAGGGTTAACAATATCAAAGCGAACAGACCTGAAATTTTCGGTAGACGATTTGTCTCTCTAAATATTAAAAAATATTAAAACAAAAAGCTAGTCGATCGCCCGAAAAGTTATTTTGACCGCCTCTTTTGCTATAATTTGTGAGCATCTTTCGGCTCGCCAGCACCGAGGGGTAAGACCCCTCACCCAGACAGCGGCCGAAAAGCCGAGGATAGATATCAGTTGTCAGAGGAGATTGCAATGGGCGAATTTTTTACAGTCGATGTGTTTGCGAACACGATAGCGGTACTCGGCGCTTTGGGTTTTTTCTTTTTGGGATATCAAGCTTTGCAGATGTTGAAAAGATAAAGTATGTCAGAACTGAGATGTTGCACAATTGTCAAGAACGGGCAAGATGCCCGTTCCACAAAGAATAAGTTTTATTGTGGAACAGGCATCTTGCCTGTTCCTAAACAAGTAATTGAGAATCGTGCAATATCTCAGTTAGAAGTCAGAAGTCAGAAGTCAGAAGGAAAGAAGTCAGAAGGAAAGAAGTCAGAGGGCAGAAGTCCGATGGAAGTCGGAAGAAGGAAAGAAAGAAGAACGAAAGAAACAACTATTCCCGCCCAATGCCCTGTTTTGCCAATGCCCAATGCCCTGTTTGGTCAATGCCCAGGAACACCTAATTTACCGGAAAAAGGCTATACAACTGACTCAACAGTGCAACTGTTTCTTGCGAAAATCAACCAAAAAAAGGCTGCGTTATTATCATGGTGAGCCAACTTTTAGATGGACGCTATCAAATCATTGAAGTCATAGAAACAGGAGAATTTGGACAAACATATCTTGCCAAAGATATTCGCCGTCCGGGAGAACCGCAGTGCTTTGTCAAGCACCTGCGTCCCGGTACCACCGAACCAAAATTAATTAATACTACGCGCCGTCTTTTTCAAAAAGAAGCAGAAGTTCTAGAAAAGCTCGGTCAACACGACCAAATTCCTCAGCTATTCGCTTATTTTGAAGAAAATGAAGAATTTTTCTTAGTAGAATCTTTTGTTGCCGGTCACTCGCTATCAACTGAGATTGTACCGGGCAAACCTCTAAGCGAAGAAAAGATGATTGCTTTGCTGAAGGAACTGTTAGAAATTTTAGTGTTTGTACACGGACAGGGAGTAATTCACCGAGATATTAAACCGGCAAATTTAATCCGCCGCTATTCAGATAACAAGTTAGTTTTAATCGACTTTGGCTCGGTGAAAGAAATTCACATCGCTCAAAGACAAGCGCCGGTAACTGTGCGGATTGGCACTCTGGAATATATGCCGATCGAACAATTTCAATACAACCCGCAACTCAACAGCGATATCTACGCTTTGGGAATGATTGGCATCCAAGCAATGACGGGTTTGCCGGCTTACGATTTGCCGAAACTGCGGGATTTGAAAAATTCTAATAAAGGCGAAATTGTTTGGCGGCATTTAGCCACCTGTTCCCAAGCGCTGGCTGATGTTTTGGACAATATGGTGCGCTACGATTTTCGGGAGAGGTACCAGTCGGCGGCGGAAGCTTTAGCAGATTTGAGGAAAATTGGCGATCGCTCGCGGGCACGGATTCCCAAGCTGACAATATATCGCGAAGAAGTCGATCGGCGCAGCAGCAGCCGGGGTGATATTACAGTCGTCGGTCGTAGAATATTAGATGAACTGCGCGTCAGTTTGGAATTACTGCCAGAAGAAGCAGAGGCGATTGAAGATGAGGTATTGAACCCTTACCGCAAATACAGGCAAAAAGGCGAACGCTACGAACAATCACTGCAAGAAGCAATGCAGCAAGAATATCCCTTTTCTCAGGAAACTCGCGACGAATTAAAACGCTTGCAGCAAGTTTTAGGGCTTACCGACGAAGATGCCGCGAAAATCGAAGAATTAGTCGTTCCTAAATCTTTATTCGCTAAATTGTACAAGGCGATCTCCACAGTTTTGGAGGGACACCGCAACCCCAGTGGGCCACCAGCCAGCAGCGCCCCTCAACTCGAATTGCAGGCAAGTCCGGCAGTATCCTCGCAGGTAAATCTGAACGGAAAAACCGATTTCTCGATCGGCAGCGCAGCAGTGCTTGTCCCCAAAGAAACTCGCAAATTCAATCCTTATCTCGCCGGGGCAACAATTGCAGCCATCTTAGCTGCGATCGGCGGAATTTACGGATATCTCAAGTGGCAAGAATGGCAGCAGCGAGTCCAGCAAGAATCCCAACAGCTCAATCAAATTGAAAGTCTTTATAAAGCCAGCAATTATGAAGAGTGTATCAGCCAAATACCAACTATTGCCAGCACTTCCACTAGCTATGCGTCTGCTAAAAACTTACAGGAACAGTGCCAAGCAGGTCTGCGGTGGAAGAACGCCAAAGTCAAAAATTTCGCTCAGCATTCAGATGCAGTTGGATCTGTTGCTTTCAGTCCAGACGGCTTAATGTTAGCCAGCGGTTCTAAAGACAAAACCATCCAAATTTGGGATTTAGCTACAGGCAAATCGCTCCGCACTTTTCCAGGAGATTCCTCCACCATTTGGTCGGTTGCTTTCGATTCAAACGGTACGAGACTCGCGACTGGAACAGGTTTTTGGCGAGTCATGCTGTGGGATTTAAAAACAGGGCAAGTGATTCGCAGTCTCGACCACACTGCTTCTGTTTGGTCTGTCGCTCTGAGCCCCGACGGACAGCTTGTAGCTAGCGGCAGCGGAGACAAAACCACGAAGATTTCGGATGCAGCAACTGGCAGTTTGATTCAGAATTTTCCCGACCATACAGATTTTGTTTATTCTGTTGCTTTCACTCCCGATGGAAAAAGTTTGGTTAGCGCTTCTAAGGATAAAAAAATTACAGTTGTGGATGTCGCAACAGGGGCGTTGCTCAAAACTATTGAGGGACACGGCGACGCGGTGAGGTCGGTTGCGGTTAGCCCGGACGGCAAGACAATTGTTAGCGGTTCCTACGATGAAACTATAAAGATATGGAATATCGAAACAGGAGATTTAATTCGCTCTATCAAGGGACATTCTGACGATATTGTCTCGGTTGCTATCAGCCCGGACGGGAAGTTTATTGCGAGCGGGAGCAAGGATAAAACTATTAAAATTTGGGATTTTGCTACCGGAGAGTTGCTGAATACTTTGACTGGACATTCCGATGAGGTTTATGTGGTGACTTTTAGTCCTGATGGCAAAACTATTGCTAGCGGTTCTAAAGACAATACTATTAAGTTGTGGCTGAGGTAATCAGAAGGAAGAAGGAAAAATATTCCTTGACGCACAGACTATACTTGTAGGGTGCGAAGTGCGCGCTTTACTAATACAGATAGTGTAACAATTGAAAACTTGTGTCCAGGACTGAATAAGTCAGTCAACAGTCAACAGTATCCATTAGTCACTGGTAATTTAATTGCTAAGATTAAGCTCGTTTTTTAAGGTTTGGGGAAAGCGCCAATAAGGCGTTTCTAATTGGTCGTCAGTTGGATAATTTTCAGTTGATTCCTCTCGAATTTGAAAAAAGTAGTAGAGGTTAGCCACAGTTAAATCGGATATTTCTTGCCAATTTGAGGCAGCTAAAGCTGGATAGCCAGTAGCGATCGCCTGTTGGCTGATATAAACTTGGTATCCCCGGCGGATTTCCGGCGACAAAGCGAAGGTTAGCTGGTCGCGCAAGGAGAGAAAGTGAGACTTTTGCTTTAAAGTTTCATAAAGGGAAGCTTCCGCAGCTAATACCGCGAATTTAGTGTACACGCTGCTTTTTAAACTATCGCCGGTGAGTTTATCTAAACTAGCTAACTGATGCTGCTCTTTTGGAGACAAAGTTTGCATCCAATCAACCTCATTTTGCCAAAATTCTATTACACTTAAATCATGACCGAGAATCCTAGTAACTTCAGGAAATAAAAAATCTAGTTGTGGTTCGGATTGACATCCTTTAACAACAGTTAGAAGATTTTGACGAATTTTTGATTGGAGTTCCAGCAGGCGATCGCTCACCATATCGTAGGCGCGCTGCAAGTGAAACGTAACGCCGATCGCCTGCTCGATCGCCCAAACACATTCCATTTGCCTGAGCTGTCCGGCAGAACACAACCCCTCCAACAAACTAGGATTATCATAAATTTTTAAAGCCTCAAACAGCATATCCCGCCCGCTATTAATTTCGTAATTCCGAAGTTTAATATCTGGCACTGTTAGGGCTGACTGACAGCGTTTAATAGCTTTAGAAAAAATATCGTAACCGTTAACCAGTTTCTGGCGGTGCATTTCAAAACTAGAGTCGTGAGCAACCTTAAAAATCTGCTGGATTACCTCTACTCCCCTATCTTTGAGGATGTGTCTGAGATCGATAAACCCGTCTTTAATTTTTAGCTTCTGGTGCTTTGCCTCTTCTCGGATTTTTAATACTTGGTTGAGGTTTACTGCGGACAAAACTGTGTTCGATACAGTGCCAATACCAATGACAGCAGCAGTCGCTTGCATAACTGCCAAATTAATTTTCAGACAGTTAAGCATTCTGTATATTTTTTGAAACCCCTGGTGAGTGTGAGCCACCTGCAACGGCGCCAATGTCACGTACACGGGAGCTACCAGCGGCTGTATGGGGCCACCTCCGGCTAACTGTGCGAGCAATCCTATAACTCCGCGATCGGATAGAGTTCCACTTGTTGATTGATAAAAGATTTTTGCGATCTCCACAAACTCCCCTGTCACGGGATCTCTAGCAGCAGGGAGCAATTTTCCTGTTTTGACAGCAGGCTGTACGAGGTTGCCACTATTGAGTCGAGCCTGAGTTGCAGGGGTGAATAGATAATCCATGTTGTGACTCAGCGTGCATTCAAAAAGGCAGATGTTCTGTATTGTATGCTGTTTAGGGAAACGAGGGATGAAAGGAAATGAATGAGTATCTCAAGGTATTCCAGGCTATTACCCAATTTAGCGATCGATTGTTGGCAAACGAATATCAATCCGTGGAGATTAAACAGTCAGCTACCCAACTCAGCTTAGATGTGGAACCTTGTATTGAGGAAATTAAGCAATCTGCCCTCAGACTCAAGAGCTTACTTCAGGTATGTTTCAAAGATGTATCTCAGGCTGAGGATGTCTGGAATAGTAAGCCGAGAATTGCTGGAGCATCTGCTGTTGATGTGTGGGAGCAAATGGGCGAACTAAGCGGATGCGATGTGAGAATTCGCAGTTTAGGAAAACAAGGCAAATATGATGCTGTTGCTAAAGTTCGCAAATCTTGGAGCGACAAGGCGACCAAGTTAAAAAATCAGTGGTTTTTGTGGGATAAAAGCCCTCAAGTATTTCAAAGAGATACTATTGGTTTTTTTGAAAAAGATAATTTGCACAAAGAGTTGCGGAATGAGGTTGATGCCCAGATCGAGCGAGTGAGTTTAATTATGGAACATGAACTAAGTTTAATTTTTAAAGAATTACAATCTATTGATATAGAAAAAATTGAAGTTTGTATTGAATGCTTCGACCTAAACAGTCAGTTGAAATTTAGAGAGCGTCTCCAATCAATAGGGGGAGAGATTCTATCGAAGTTTACGGAGCCACTGAAATACTTGCCGGATTCTTATATGAAGAGTTTTAGAGAAATACTGAAAGATACTGTAGATACTTTGGTTCATAAAAGCAAGATGGAAATCAGTTTGGTAGATTTTGAAGAGTCTTGTAAAGTGCTTGGATCGATCATGGATAAGTTGATTTTAGAGATTTTTGAAGAGCGTATAAAACTGGCTATTGAAACAGTAGAAAAAGCGATGAAGTTCTACAATAATCTTTTAGAGAAGCAGGCGCGTTATCAGCAAGAGACAGCCCAACAGCGAGCGGCGGAAAAAGATTGGATCGAATGCCAGCGGCAGCAACTCAGGGAAGTCCAGCAGTATATTGATGCAGTTATTAGTCATCAGTGATTAGTGATTCGTCATCAGTCATCAGTAGAGTTCTTGCAAAAGTCAAATTCACCCCCCGCAAGTCCCCCCTTCCCCTGATTAACAAGGGAAACAACAATAATCTTGCCCCCTCCCCTTAAATTAGGGGAGGGTTGGGGTGGGGTGCTTTGTATTTTTGCCAGAGTTCTAGTCGTTAGTCATTGGTAGTTGGTAATTAGTAATACAGGCTGATACCCCATCAGGCTTTAATACTCTATGATTCTTTAGTTTTTCCCTCGGAATAGAGGCAAGTGTAGTGGCGGTTCCAACCGCAGCATCTGATAATTATACCAATTATTAATTGTCGCATATCCCCACACCGGACACGGCAATGCGGTGTCCCTACTCGCGTACTTGTCAGACGTGGTATAAGCCAGGAAAATAAAAAAATTAGACTTTAGTTTAACCTCCCACTCAAGGCTGGGGAGTTAATCTAAAATCTAAAATCTAAAATCTAAAATCTAAAATCGAATGACTATTGATATTGACCGCTGAGTTCGTAAACGATCGCGCCCAAAGACGCTAAGCTAGCTAAAATTAGCATTCCTGCCGGCATGAATTTTTGAGTTTTAACCAGGCGCACAATAAAGACTATTACTAAAACAGCGGAGATGGCTGCTGCTAATGTTAAACCCCAACTTTGTCCCATAAGCTGGGCGGTGCCGGCAAAAATTAGCAGCGAACCGCTAATCAAGCCCGAAATGAGCGAGGCTTGGCTTTTGGCCTTGATATAACCCATGATGCCGCCAACCAGTGTTAAAATGCCGTAGCCGATCGCCGCTGCTGTACCTAAATTCATTTTTAATCCTCCTGCATTGACTCTTTGCATCTAAATTTATACAGCGCGGCCTGCAATTAGTGTCACGAATTGTTAGAAAATTTATTAAAGCCAGTCAGGATATGTAACTGTTATACAATTGCCATTATGTCAGCCCTAACTTCTGCTGCGATCGCCCAAATCCGTTACCTCCAGCGCCAAGCAGCCTCCCTGCTGCTGTATCAGTCAGTTCTCAAAAGCCCCGCAGGTCAAGCTTTTCTGGATTTGCTGCAAGCCCTCCACCACAGCGAAGTCAGCGGTTTGGAATGTCAGGTAGCTTACGGGAACTGGTTCAAAGTTCAGGCTGCTAAAAATCTGAGCTGGAAAGATTCTCTGATTTCCGAAATTCTCAAAGACGAAAACCCCTTTTCACGACAAGCACAGCAAACAGATTTTGCAAGTTTGCCCCCCGCTTTGGTGGAGGCCGCCAGGCATGATTTACAAGTGCTGCAAAATATTTACGAATGCAGCAGCGAACAGTTGAGCAAGTGGGTGCGGGTAGCGGGTCAACTTGACGCAGTGCCTCCGATTTGGCATTCAGAAACTGTAGCAGAACCGGGAGATTTGCCGCTGCACGGGAAACTAGAAAAATGGTCGAGCGCGGCGGAATCTTTGGCAGTTTATTACCGACAGTTTGGCACGGGTTTGTTTGCTGAATATCGCGCTTTTGCGTGGCGGAGAGGGCAGTTTGCGAGTATTTCGCATCCCGATCGCATAACTTTAAAAGAGTTGGTTTGCTGCGATTGGCAGCGGGATGCTCTGGTGAAAAATACGGAGTTTTTGTTGGCAGGTTATCCGGCTTTGCACGTTTTGCTGTACGGGAGCCGCGGTTCGGGCAAGTCTTCTTTGGTGAAGTCGCTGTTAAATGAATTTGGATCTCGCAATCTGCGCTTGATTGAAGTATCTAAATCAGATTTACAAGATTTACCGCTAATTGTCGAGCAGTTGCGGGGAGTTCCTCAAAAGTTTATTATTTTTGTAGACGACCTTTCCTTTGAAGAAGATGATGATGCTTTTAAAGCTCTGAAAGTTGTTTTGGAAGGAAATGTCACTGCTCGCTCTCAAAATGTGGTAGTTTACGCAACATCTAACCGCAGGCATTTAATTCGAGAGTTTTTTGACGACAGGCCTCGCCCCCGCGATGGAGACGAAGTTCACGCTTGGGATACGGTGCAGGAAAAACTTTCCTTTAGCGATCGATTTGGCTTGACTTTAACTTTTGAACCGGCCGATCAAAACACTTATTTAACAATTGTCCGACATCTGGCAAAACTTGCTGGAATCAAACTCGCTCCCGATGATTTGGAGCACCGCGCTAAAGAATGGGCAACTCGTCGCAACGGGCGATCGGGGAGGACTGCGCGGCAGTTTGTTGATTTCCTGAAAGCAGATTTAGCCCTTTTTGACAAATAGATAGTCTGCGATCTAGGGCGGGTTTTAGCCGATATATGGGAAGGCAATTCAGGATAGGAATCAACCCGCCCTTACAGCACCCAAGGGCGAAATAAAAATTCTTAATTTTTTCATAATTTTATTGATAACAACTAACTAACAAAATTTGATATAATTATCAAAATCCCCAAAGAAACCTCCAGAGCCAGAACCCATCCTGACTCCCTAAATCGACCACTAAATAATGAGGAAAATATCATGGGTTTATTTGATAAAGTATCGCAGACTCGCCAAGAAACGGACGTAACGTTAGGACCTGCCGAAGCATTTGCGGCGATCGCGCTAATTGCTGTAGCAGCCGACGGTTACATCAATGACAGCGAAAGTAAAGCGATTAGCATGACGCTATCTCGGATGCAACTGTTCCGCAGTTATCCCGATGACGTGATGAGAAAAATGCTCGATCGCCTGCTGATGATTCTGCAACGCCAAGGAGTTGAGGTACTGTTTAATGCGGCTTTAGCAACGCTTCCCGACGAACTTAAAGAAACTGTTTTTGCTGTGACAACTGATATCGCTTTAGCCGATGGCGAGGTTTCAGAAGAAGAAGAACAACTTTTGAACGATCTTTACAGTGCCTTGGGGCTTTCCGAAGATATTGCCCTGAAGATTATAGACGTGATGTTGATTAAGAACAAAGGTTAAGAAAGAAGGGGAAGGAGTGAGGAGGGCGAATTTTACAATATAAAAAATTAGCGCCTACTTACTTAGGTGATAACTTCTCCCAAAGTGCGGGTTTACCGATATGATGGTTGGTAAAATTGCGATCGAATTTGCGATCGCCCGTTACTACCTCAAATGCCTTTCACTTACACCCGCACTGTTCGCTTTCAAGATACCGATGCTGCTGGAGTCGTTTACTTTGCTAACGTTTTGGCGATGTGCCACGAAGCTTACGAGGCATCTCTAGCAGCATCGGGAATCAATCTCAAAGCATTTTTCAGCAATTCCGAGGTTGCCTTTCCCATAATTCATGCTAGTGTAGATTTTTATCGCCCAATGTTTGCGGGCGATCGGCTGACGATTCAATTGACCCCCAAACAAGTTGCTGGCGATGAATTTGAAATTGTCTATCAAGTATTTTCTGGCGAGGTTGCAGGAAGAAGCGCAGCCAAAGCTCTTACTAAGCACGTCTGCATAAATGTAGTTAGCCGAACTCGAAAACAGCTATCTGAAGACTTAATGCAGTGGATGAGGAAATTTGAGATTCAGATTTCCGATTAGTTCTATCTTTAAATAATAGCAGGGTATGACAGTCAAATTTCTGTTTAGTTGATATTATTCCTGACTTTTTGATATTATGTCAAATCGCAATTATGCCATTGTGGGTACGGGAGCTTTAGGCGGATTCTACGGTGCTAGACTGCAACAAGCAGGTTTAGAAGTCAATTTTTTGCTACGCAGCGATTACGATCGGGTCAAAAAACACGGTTTGATTGTCGATTCTCCCGAAGGCGACTTCACCCTACCCCATGTTCGCGCCTACCACGACGCACACAAAATGCCTCAGTGCGACGTAGTAATTGTAGCGCTGAAAACCACTCAAAATCACTTGTTGCCAAAAATATTGCCTCCTTTATTAAAGGATAACGGCGCGGTTTTAGTATTGCAAAACGGATTGAATGCCGAACCGGAAGTAGCTAAAATTGTCGGTGCAGACCGAGTGCTTGGCGGGCTGTGTTTTCTCTGTTCTTATAAAGTTGGGCCCGGTCATATCTGCCACCTAGATTACGGCACTATCACACTCGGAGAATATGCGCAAGACTACAAAGCAATCGGTATTACTGATAGATTGCACAAAATTGCTGCGGACTTTAAACGTGCTCATATTCCTATTAAAATGAGCGAAGATTTGCTATTATCAAGGTGGAAAAAGCTAGTTTGGAATATTCCTTACAACGGGCTGTCTGTAGTGTTGGATGCCAGAACCGATGAACTGATGGCTAATCCCGATACTCTGATTTTAGTCAAGGAAATCATGGGGGAAGTGATAGCGGCGGCCAAAAGTTGCGATCGCATTATTCCCGATGACTTTATCCCACATATGCTCGAATATACTGAGAAAATGAAGCCTTACCGCACCAGCATGAAAATCGATTATGATGAATCGCGGCCCCTGGAAGTTGAGGCGATTTTTGGTAATCCGATACGGGTGGCGCAGCAAGCAGGTATTAAGTTGCCCCAAATAGAGGTAATTTACCGAATGTTGAAGTTTGTGGATTTTCAAAGACAAGAAGCAGAGAAGACGAGAAGGCTATTAGGTTTGCCGTAATTTACGTCAAATAGCGGTAAGGTGCGCAATGCGCACCCTACATAAATTGATATTCGATCGCAATTTTTTGCAATTGTTCTCGATTAACTTTGCCTTGAGAATTGCGCGGCAACTGTTCGAGGATAACCCAATATTTCGGTCGCTTAAACTTGCTCAACTTATCTTCTATTGCCGCTTGCAGATTTTTGATAGTAACTTCCGAATTAGCGGGAACGTAGATAGCCGTAACGACTTGACCCCAATCTTTGTCTGGCAAGCCAATTACAGCAACATCCGCAACTAAATTAGTCGATCGCACAACGGCTTCAACTTCCGCCGGGAATACATTTTCTCCGCCTGTGATAATTTTGTCGCTGCTACGTCCGACGATATTTAAGTAGTTATTTTTATCAAAAAATCCCAAATCGTCTAATTGGAAATATTCGCGATCGCCAAATTGTTCAGGATAATAACCCAAGGCCAAAGATTTAGCATTAACCACAATATTTCCAATTTGATTATCGCACAAAATCTCGCCATTGCCACTGCGAATAGTTATTTTAGCGTGCGGTAAACTTTGACCGGAACTGTTATTGCCCGCGAGAAAATCTTCGGGTTTTAGTGTAGCAATTTGTGAGGCAGTTTCGGTCATGCCATAACTTGGCGCTAATTTAATTTGATAGTTCCTAGCGCTTTCTAAAAGTTCCGGCCAAGCCGGAGCACCGCCCAAAAGTACAGCACGAAACCGTCCCAGCCAATTAGCTGTATCTGGGTTTTGCAGCAGCCGTTGCAGTTGAGTGGGAACTAAAGAAATGAAAAATTCTTCGGGTTGGATATTGCTTTTTTTACCATTTTCTAATTCTTTAAATGGCTGAATGACCAGTTTTCCTCCGGTAGTAAAGGAACGCATGAATTGCATTAAACCGCTGACGTGGTATAATGGCAAAACGCAGAACGAGTTGATTTTGTCAACATGAAAATATTGTTCAAAACCTTGTACTGATGCGGTTAGTGTTTCCCAAGTGTGGATGGCAAAACGGATTTTTCCTGAAGAACCGCCGGTGGGAATCATGATCGTATCAAAACCGTTTTTAGTCGGCGAATGGAATTCGGGCGAATGCAATTCGCCGCTATACAAACGAAGTCCGCCTTCGCGGATTGGGATAGGGGGATTTTTGGGAAGCGGGTATTGTCCTAACAATATGTCTGGTTGGACTAAATCAAAGACTTGTTGCCATTCTTGTTTGACCCAGTTGGGATTGCAGAGAAAAATCGGGCATTTGGCGGCGCGGGCGGCGGTGAAACTCGCCAGAAATTGCACGGGTTCTGCTTCTGCAAGGCAAATTTTTGGGGGTGTTTTCTGTGCGGGATTTTGGGTGATTTCTTGAAATAGCCGATCGACAATTCTGGCAAATTCGCGGCTGTCACAACCGATAAGCCAATTATCGGGCAAGCCAGCCGCGATATCCAGGATATTTACTGTTAGATTTGTTGCCATAGATGCTTTCACCAAGTTTCTCGATTCAAAACAATTACCTAAGCCGCCTAATTTAGTCGTGATACTAATCTAAAATCTACAATCTAAAATCGAATAATTGTCATCAAACCAGCAATCTGTGCCGAAGCCGAGTGATCTCTTGTTTAAAGACAATTGTGTTGCTAAATTTAATGCTGCTTGTCTGCCGATTTCGGTTTCAAATACTGATGAGAAAACAGCGTCTATATTGTGAGTTTGACAAAATTTTCGCAGTTGGGATGGGGAACCAGCAATCGCAGGTTTAATGACGAAAATTCCCCGCCAGCCTTGGCTGTAGCACTCTTGGATGCGATCGAGGTTGGCTGCAGATTCATCAAGGGCGATTGGAGTTGCATAAATAGCATTCAATTCTACCATTTCCTGAAACTGTGTTACGGGCAGCGGCTGTTCCAAAAATTCAATGTCTGCAGAAAAATCGGGAGTTGCTTTTACCTTGTCGCAAGCTTCCAGCCATGTTTTAGCCTGCGAGTAATTGAGTCCCCCATTAGCATCTAAGCGCAAAAATGCTTTTTCGCGATCGCACAAATTGTGCATTTCTTGGATTAGCTGCTGAAAAATCTTTAATTCTTCCTCAATTGCAGCAACGCCAATTTTCCATTTCAACGTCCGATATCCCTCTAACCAAAGCATTGGTAACGCCTGCAAAGCTGTTTCACCTGCTGGCAATAAACCGCTGAACCTATTTTTTTGCATCTTCTCTCCCTTTTGGGAAAGGTGAGTTAAATGTTCGCTTTTCTCCCCCCCTTGGCAAGGGGGGGCTGGGGGGGGTGAATTTTGCTCGTTTGATAGTGCTGACTCAAAGCCAAATTGACAAGCCGGCAATTCAGCAGAAATAGCAAAAATCATCTCTGATGAAATATTACCTGGCAACTGCTGACAAAAATCTAAAGCTTGGTCAAAAGTTTCGGAACCAAACCAACTCAAAGGGGCAATTTCTCCCCAACCTATTCGACCATTCTCGCCAACAAGTCGAAGAATAATTCCCGATCGAATATCCCAAATGCCGTGACTTGTTTGCAGTGGGCGCTTAAATTTTCGCTGATAAGTGCGAAACTCGAATTGATAAAGCATTAGTTTTTTAGTTAATCATAAAATTCTCTCACAACTGTGACAAAGTTATCGATATTTTCAAAATGGATATTGTGGCCAGCTTTTGGTACAATTTCCCGAGTAGCGGCCAGACACAATTTGGCAATTTCGGTATTTATCGTTATAAATTTATCATCATATTCTCCTGCTAGCAAGAGGAGAGGGATGTTATTTTGTGCGAGTTTTTCCCAGAGAGAGGGCTGGTTGCCGGTTCCCATATTGCGGAGTGATTTGGCTAACTCTAAGGGATTGTTTGCTAAACGGGTTTTTATGAGTTTGTCGAAATTACGAGAGTTTTTTAAAGATTTGAATAAAGGGCGATCGTACCAGTTGAATAAAAAATCTTTAATGTTGCTATTTTCCAGCTTTTGTGCTAGCTGTAAATCGGCTTCTAGGCGGTGCGATCGCTCTTTTTCTGTTTTCAATCCCGGAGAAGCTGACTCTAACACTACTTTCTCGAATCTTTCGGGAAAATGTAATGTCATATAAAGTGCCAATCGCCCGCCCATTGAATAGCCCAACAACAAACATTTGTCTATTTGTAAATCATCTAATAAGTCGATTAATGCTTGGGCAGTATTTGACATCGTGTAGCAACTTTCGTCGCCGTTGACTTGGGTTTTTCCGTGGCCGGGAAGGTCAACTGCTAAGCAGCAATAACTCTTAGAAAGTAACGGAATTATCCTGCTAAAGTCTTGACTGCTGCCCGTGAATCCATGCAAAAATAAAAGTGTCTGCTGATTCTTGTTGCCAGTTAAAAAATAGTGAAAGTTATAATTATTAAATTTGTCCATATACAATTATACGATTCAATATGAGGTACGGATTGCTGAATTAAAGAAGATTTTGAGAAGTCGCCCAACTCTGCCAACTCCACCAACTCCCTCAACTTAGCAAACCATACCTCCAATTTACCGGGATTCTCGATCGCCCGATCTACAAAACAAACCCCAACGCCAGCAGCAATCCGCTCGAAAAATGCAGCGTAACTGCGATAAACTTAGAGTTGCTGACCTTTACCGGTTGGTCGTGATAGTCTGTGACATGGCGGCAAAGGTCGATCGCAAATGGCAAACTCCCAAAAATTAACAACGTCCAAATTGGGAACATTCCCAAAGCCACAAATAGCACAGTCAAAGCATAAACGCTGCCGCACAACCACTGCAATAACTGAGCACCTTTTTTCGTACCGAGTCGAACAATTGGGGATTTTTTACCCGCCCCTAAATCGTCCTCAACTTGGTGAAAGTGAGAACAAAATAAGATGATACTCGTAGTAATTCCCACGATTGCCGACGCTGCAAAATTAGTGGCAGACCAAGTTTGACTTTGACTGTAATAAGCAGCGGCGAAGGCTAGCGGCCCGAAAGTGAAAAAGCAAATAATTTCTCCCAAACCTTGATAGCCAAGACGAAACGGAGGCCCTTGATAAGTGTAGCCGAGAGCACAGCATAAAACTACTAGCAAAATTACTGTTGGGTCTTTTTGCCACCAGCTTATGGCGCAGATTCCAGACACTCCAACTGCTAAAAACAGATTGGCTAGCCCGAAAATTAAATTTTTATTTCCGGTTAAGTTAACTAGAGAATGCGCTTTGTTTTTATCGATGCCTGTTTCTGAGTCAAATACATCATTGCTGAGATTCAGCCATGCTATAATCAAAATGGCTGAAATTAAAAATGTCGAAAAAATTGACGAATTGATCGTTTGAGTTTCGGCAAAAGCAATTGCAGTTCCTACTGAAATAGGAATCACAGCAACGCTGTACATGGGCGGCTTGATTGCCGCCAGCCACAATTTACTATTTGGACGTTCAATTAACTTTGTTGTCATTACACAAACTTGATTCAATTGATAGCAGCGTAGTAATTTTACAATTTTATTGGTGAACAAAGTCTACTCTCGATCGGGTTGAGTGTGCGGGGGGCATCCACACAGAGGCTGTGGCGGTACTCAAACAGCGCAAGTAGCCCGTCTGTAAACCTCTGCAGGGGTCGATCGACTTTTGCGAAATTTAGCCGATCGATCTTAAAGTTTTGTGTCTAAATGTTTCGCTCGATCGCCCGACGGTCGGTTTTTTTCCCCAACAGAGCCCAAACAGGGAGGGAAACTCAAAAGGTCGTGTTTTGCGATCGCCCTCCCGTGCTTAGATCGAAATAGGGGTTTTAGCCGGACAAACCCACACTCTATCTGACAAATCTGCTATTCTCGCTTTCATGACAGTAATACCGCACCGCGCTAATCTCTTGCAAGACCGCAATCAACTGCATCAGTTTCTGTTAAATTGCCAGCAGTCTTTAACCGAAAAAGATCGCACAAAAATAGTTAGTATTTCTCAGGAAATTTATCCCCTCGATCCGCTAGCTGTACTGCAAGAGATTTCCGAACCTTGTCAGCGGCACTTTTACTTTGAAAAAAGAGACCCCATTGCCGGCAAAAGTTTTGCAATTGCCGCCCTTGATTCGGCAATCCATCTCACCGTAGCAGGAACCGATCGCTTTGTGGCAGCTCAAAACTTTATTCGTTCAACAGTTGCCAATACAATTACCATTGGTGCGGAACGCTTGCCATTTAGCGGACCTCACTTTTTTTGTAGCTTTGCTTTTTTTGATGAGAACATTGCTGCTAATTCTTACTTTCCGCCCGCCACCATATTTTTACCCAAATGGCAGATTGCCAGACAGAAAGATAGCTGCATTCTCGTCGCCAACGCCATCATAGAAAAAGATCGAAACGTTAAAAACATTGCTGAGAATATTTGGCAAACCTTTGATAAAATTGAATCTCGCAAATACCATAAACTAACAACTGCGATCGACAGTTCGATATCTTTGAAACAAATCCCCGTCAATGATGCCAGTCAATTTAAAACATCAGTCAAGTCGGCTTTAGAATTGATCGCCTCTAAATATTTTAGTAAAATAGTTTTATCCCAAGCAATCAATGTGATTTCTCAAACCCCTTTCAGTTTAATAGATTCATTAAACAACTTGCGCCTCAGCTATCCAGATTGCTATGTATTTTCAACCAGTAACGGCAAAGGACAAAATTTTATCGGTGCTAGTCCAGAACGCTTAATTAGCATTCACAACAATCAGTTATTAACAGATGCTTTAGCAGGTTCAGCACCGAGAGGAAAAACGGAGGCGGGAGATGCGAAATTAGCCCAAGGATTGCTAGAGAGTGAGAAGGATATTCGCGAACATCAAGTTGTGATTGACTTTATTGTCGATCGCCTATCTAAACTCGGCATAACCCCCAAATTTTCCCCAGTGCCCAGACTGCTGCAACTATCAAACATTCAGCACTTGTGGACACCTATAACAGCTCAAATTCCCCCTGATATTCATTTATTAAAGATTTTAGCTCAACTGCATCCAACCCCAGCGGTAGCGGGCGTGCCGAGAGATGTTGCCCTCGAACAAATTCGCCGCTGCGAAAGCTGCGATCGCTCTTTGTACGCAGCACCCCTCGGCTGGATCGATCGCACCGGCAACGGCGAATTTGCCGTGGGAATTCGATCGGCATTAATCGATGGCGATCGGGCTATACTTTATGCTGGTGCTGGTATTGTGGCGGGTTCCGAACCCGAAAAAGAACTAGCAGAAATTCAGCTCAAATTGCAGCCACTTTTAAATGCTTTAGTTTAATTCAGCTAATTTGCAGAATGTAGAGTTGTCTGGCTAATTGATTTAGTCTGTGTTAATGTTTAATCTTCACCTCCTCAAAATGTTCTACTATGGGAAAAGGATCGTAAAAATGGTGAAGCATTCTTTTCCACTCTTGATATTCAGCGGAATTCCTAAATCTAATGGTATGAGCTTCTAAATGTTCCCATCTCACCAATAATAGATATTTTCCTTGAACTTCTGTGCAGCGATGAAGTTCGTGAGATAAATATCGATCTATAGACGCTATCAGACTGGAGGCTTCTCTAAAAGCTATCTCAAAATCCCTCTCACACCTAGATTTGACATTCAGCACAACCGCCTCAAGAATCATCAAAATGTATCCTGACAATTATTTGAGTATAATATCCTAGCACAATACAGAGTTGAGCTACTCAGGTTTAGCAATGCCAATAGATTTTCGCAACACAAATACCGTCTGGGCTTCCGTATTAGCAGAAACTTTGCAGCGGTTGGGATTAACTACCGCCGTGATTTGTCCCGGTTCGCGATCGGCACCGCTAACAATAGCCTTTGCTCAAAACAAAAAAATAGAAACTATTCCCATACTAGACGAACGTTCAGCCAGCTTTTTTGCATTAGGAACAGCAAAAAAATCATATTTGCCAACAGCACTAATTTGTACATCGGGAACTGCAGCAGCTAACTTTTATCCTGCTATAATAGAAGCGAGAGAAAGTCGAATTCCCCTGCTAATATTCACCGCCGATCGACCTCCAGAACTGCGGGAATGTCACGCCGGACAAGCGATCGACCAAGTTAAAATATACGGCAATTATCCGAACTGGCAAGCCGAATTAGCGATGCCTTCTGCGTCCAGAGGAATGCTAGACTATCTGCGGCAGACGATCGTGTATGCTTGGGAGCGATCGATCTTTCCAACTCCCGGCCCCGTCCACCTCAACATCCCCTTTCGCGACCCGCTTGTACCCGTTTCAGACATAGCTGTAGAAGCTTTAGAAACACAATTCAATCCCGAACATTTCTTTGCAGGATTAGAACCAATTTTCGCGGGAGAAAGCTCTACCCCCCCCAGCCCCCCCTTGTTAAGGGGGGGAGAAGAAATTACCATGCAACAGTGGCAAAAGTGCAGCAAAGGGATTATTATTGCAGGCGTTTCCCAGCCTCAATTTGCCGAAAAATACTGTAGTGCGATCGCCCAAGTTTCCAAATCCTTAAACTGGCCAGTTTTAGCAGAAGGACTATCCCCAGTCAGAAACTACGCCCAACTAAACCCCCATCTAATTTCCACCTACGATTTAATCCTGCGAAACCGCGAACTAGCAGATAAATTAACCCCAGAAATCGCCATTCAAATCGGAGACTTACCCACAAGCAAAGAACTGCGAAACTGGCTAGACAAAATCCAACCAAAACGCTACATAATCGACCCCAGCCACCACAATTTCGATCCGCTACACGGCAAAACAATTCACCTGCGAACCTCCGTAGAAAATCTCGCAACTATATTAACTCTTGTCCCCCCCCTTATTAAGGGGGGGTTAGGGGGGGATCGAGCCCCTGCTACCCCTGCTGTTTCCCCTCAAATCTCCCCCCTAAACAAGGATGAATCAACTCAAGTCCCCCCCCTAAACAAGAGCAAGTCAACTCAAGTCCCCCCCCTAAACAAGGGGGGGTTAGGGGGGGTTCTAACCTCTCCCTCAAACGAATACCTCCAACTTTGGCGCAACACCGAAATCCAAGTCAGACAAACAATAGACCAAAAAATCTCAGCAATTAACAACATAATCGAGCCCAAAGTTTCCTGGCTGCTTTCCCAAATTTTGCCACTGGGAACACCGATCTTTATTGCCAACAGTATGCCCGTCAGAGATGTAGAGTTTTTCTGGAAGCCAAACAACTTAGAAATAAAACCTTTTGTCAATCGCGGCGCTAACGGCATAGACGGCACATTATCAACATCTTTGGGAGTTGCTCACCGCAATCAAAGCAGCATCATGCTAACAGGCGATTTAACACTTTTGCACGATACGAACGGTTTTTTAATTAAAAATAAATTTGTCGGTCATCTGACAATCATATTAATTAATAATAACGGCGGCGGAATTTTTGAAATGTTGCCCGTTGCCAAATTTGACCCGCCCTTTGAAGAGTTTTTTGCCACGCCGCAGCATATCAACTTTGCTCAGTTGTGTGCAACTTACGGCGTGGAACACGAGATAATAGACGATTGGGAACAGTTCAAACAAAAATTAAGTTTTTTGCAAAATAGCGGGATTCGCGTCTTAGAATTGCAAACAGACAGGTGCGCCGATGCTAAATGGCGGCAAGATAATCTAAGTAAATTTGCCAAAGGTTTGTCGTAAGGACTTCAGTCATTTTTTGGGAAATTTAAAGACTAAAGCCCTTACTCAACACTCCCGCATCTAAATTGTATTTTTTGGGCGGGCGGGACGCCAACCCCACAAGAAGTTCTTTAGGCCGCTGGTTGAGCTAGCAGCGGATCTAACTCTCCTTCTGCATCGAGTTTGTGAATGTCATCGCAGCCGCCTACGTGTTGGTTATTAATGAAAATTTGGGGCACGCTGCGGCGTCCGTTAGCGCGATCGGCCATTGCTTTTCTAGCCGCTTCGTCGCCATCAATTTTGTATTCCGTGAAATTTACGCCTTTCCACCACAGCAAAGTTTTGGCGCGGATGCAGTAGGGACAGGTTTGCCAAGTATAGATTTCCACATTGGCTTTGATGCGATCGGGCTTGCGGCCCAAGATGGGATTGAGAAAATCAAGCATTTTCGGTACTGGGGTAAAAATTAAACTGGTTGGGGCATTAACGATCATTTTAGCGAAATGCCGTCAGCCCCACGTCCTACCCAAAAATCGGCGCGGGATGGAATTGCCTGTGGCAACCTGTGCCCCTGTGACCCAAGTCACAACTTTACTCTACTCGGATCACTTGCTTTCACCCTAGAGAATCACATTCGCGGCCTCATTAATATCACCGATCTTTTGAGGAAACCAGAAGATGATAAATATATCGAATTCAACCGCACTGCCATGCACCCCGTACAACTCCTTCCCGGCGCTATCTCTGAAATCCTCGCTTCTGTAACCGATACAGGCGTTTTGACTCTGGCGGATCGCTACGGTTTGATGGCCGCCACCTTCGACGACTCTCTGAATGACGAAGACAGAGGCTGTGTCAACCGCTTGCTGCGGGCGGTGCTCAGAGGCCGGGTGAAAGTAGTCAACGAACTTTCAGCAGCATTCTAATCGGGATTTGAAGTTTTGTTCTGAAGGCAAGGTGAGTCAGCGGTAGATGGAAATAGTGGAAACTCAGGCAGGAGTGGAAACAGCGGTAATTTGAATTCGATTTAAAGTTTTCTCCTCTAACTCAACAACGGTTTATTTGTCAAAGTAGCCTTTACCGGCTGCTTTTTTTGATCTAATCGCGGATTTCCAGGTTGTACTGGCGGCAGAGGGCGATCAGTTTTTGTTGGAAGCGATCGCGCACGCTGTCTGGAGACACAATGACGCAATCTTCGCCGTAACGGAATACCTCCCGAATCAGCCAAAAGGGATTGGAAACGCGCCGCACAACTTGTCGCACCTTGGTTTTCCCCTCTCCTAAGACTTCATCCTGAATATCCTTGTCCACTCTGTGTTCATAGGCTTTGATCAGTCCGCCCCGAAAGTGTAAGTACACTAATAGATAATCTAAGCCTTCGCACCGCCAGTGTCCACTTATAGGGACGATCGCTTTGATGTTGTCGAAGCGCAGACAGCGGTTGTGGATGAGTTCCGCAAAATCGGGATTTTTGATGTCATCAGTCTCTTCGCACCAGATGTTGAGGTAAAAGCGTTTTTCTTCAAAAGACACCTCGGCGTATCGCACGGTGTACTCTAAGTCCTCTCCTTGGTTATTGCGGTAGAGGAGGTGAAATGGCTGTTGAGCCTTCCTGAGCTGATCCACGCGGGGACGCCATCCCTCGCTGGGTTGACTAACCAGTTGCAGAATTGATTGACGCAGGGGAGCATCAAGATTGCCCCGATCTAACATTAATGCTGCCAGGACTTCTGCGTCTCGAAGATGACCTGAATCAACAAGGAGTTTAGCAGCTTGTTGTAAGGCTGCGACTTCGGTGGAGTTGAGGGTGAAGGGTTCACCAACTTCTAACTTGTGCTGGGCGATCGCGACCAATAACCCCGATACGCTGGGACTTTTGCCCCATTTGATATCGAGGCGAAGGGCGATCGCCTCTAGCTGTTCCTTGGTTTCCGGCGGGACTGAAAGGGTGAGTGCTTCTTTTTTTCGCGGCATTTTTTAAATATACTTGCACTTTTTAGAAATTTGTGTCATTGTAGGTTTAATCTAATTACAGATTACATCAAGCTACAGGCAGATAACCATGACAGCCTACACTATTCGGCTAAAACCCGTGTACTCACGTCCCGCCCAGACGCTTCCATCAGGCATTACCTTACCTCCGGGCTGGGACGGGCTCTCGCAGCATCAAGTCGAAACCTACGAAGCACTGCAAGACCCAACCATTGATGTTGTCTTCAATACAGCGATGACAGGGGACGGTAAAAGTTTAGCAGCTTTTTTGGCAGCCGTGACCAATCGCACGTACACTTTAGCAATGTACCCGACAAATGAACTCGCACGAGATCAGGAAAAACAGGTAAGAGGCTACAAAGCGCAGTTTAAACCGGAAAACGACCCGCAGATTTATCGTTTGAATGCAGCAATTCTCGAAGATTTTATTGCGACAAATAAACTTTCTTCAAAATTAGCAGGATTGTGCGATCGCGCGGACAACTCAGAAATTTTACTGACAAATCCCGATATATTCCACTACATCCACGACTTCCGCTATTTGCGGCGCAACAAAGAAGGTAAAGGAGATAACCCCGATCGCCTATTTGCCAAGATTGACGACACCTACAAACTCTTTGTTTTTGACGAATTCCACATCTTCTCATCTCCCCAAATTGCCAGCATCATCAATGCCATCTTGTTAATTAAACACACGGTTCCAGGCAAAAAGTTTTTATTCCTCTCTGCTACACCAAACGATTTATTGGAGGAGTTTTTATCTAAAGCTGGATTAAAGTATCGGGTTATCGATCCGGTCAAGCAGGGAGGTTATCGGTTTGCAGCCGACGACAACTGGCGACAGATTAGTTATCCGATTAACTTGACTTTTCCGCAAAAGTTAGAACCAAACCTGCGTTCCAGTTACAATTGGATTGTCGAAAATGCCGAAACAACTGTTTTGAAATTCTTTCAAGATAATCCTGGGAGTAAAGGCGCAATTATCCTGAACTCGATCGCGGCTGTTAAAACCTTAATCCCTAAGTTTAAAGCAATTTTTGAACCGCTGGGATTGAAAGTCCGAGAAAATACTGGATTAACTGGCGAGACAGAAAAATCTAAATCTGTTGAAGATGCTGACTTACTTTTAGGAACATCGACAATTGATGTGGGGGTTGACTTTCGGATTAACTTCTTAGTATTTGAAGCAGCGGATGCGGGGAATTTTATTCAGCGTTTCGGCAGGTTGGGCAGACATCCAGGCTTTGACATTTATCAGGCTTATGCTTTGCTACCAAACTTTATTGTAGAGAGGCTGTTTGAGGCGGAGAACCACCCGTTGCAAGATGGCGAAACGCGCGATCGCATTAGTTTTTCCGAAGCTATCCGCCAGCATTACGGCTATGTCAACGAGTTTCGACAGTATCCCAAACGGTGGGGCGAAATTCAGTCAGCTTGCGTGCATTTAGAGTTGGAAAAAAATTATCAGATGAAAACCAAGTATCCCGAAGCAGCGGATAATTTTGCAGCAGATATTGAGCAGGCTTTGGGAGTTACGATTAAACAGATGCGAGCGCAGCTTTTCCGCTGTATGGAAAAAGAGAAAAAGAAAATTATTGAGGAGGCTCGAAGTTTTCG
>NZ_JAUBQU010000250.1:0-2809 GCF_036701435.1 Microcoleus sp. Pol12A5 | reverse complement strand
ACCAATATTGAAATCCTGCTGGCAGCTTGTGAGGAATTAAATATCCCTTACGAAATCCTGCATCCTTCCCAAAACTTGATTAGACTCAAACAGGGCGGCGAAGAATATTATTTTGTCAATTACATGACGCCATTTAACAGCGCGTCAGTAGCAGAGATTTTTAAAGACAAAGAATATACCTATCAACTATTAAACGGCAAAATAAATACTCCCAAAACTCTCGGTTTTGTCTCGCCTCACTGCGAGGAGAAGTATAAAAAGTATTTGAGTTTCCCAGATATTGAATCAATTGTTTTAGAAGTAAACAAAAAATTCGCTTTCCCGGTCATTCTCAAAAGAAATCGCGGTGCTGGTGGCAACAATGTTTTTTTGTGTGAAACTAGAGAGCAAATTAAAGCAGCCCTAGAAATTATATTTAACGTCAACAGCAAAGATTATGACTATGTGGCGCTAGCTCAAGAATACATCGAAATTGCCCACGAATATCGGGCTGTATTCTGCAAAGAAAAGCTAGTTTTGCTGTACGAGAAAGACAAATCTCAGGCTAAATTTGCGGGGAATTTAAGCCCGCTGCACTGGGAAGGTGCAAAAGCCAAACATATAATTAATCCCACTCTCATGTCTGAGATTGAAGATTTTGTTAAACCTGTTTTTGCTGAAATTGCGATTAATTATGCTGGGCTTGACATAGCGCTCGATAAAAACGGAGCATATTGGTTAATTGAAATTAACTCAAGTCCCAATTACGATATATTTGTCAGAGATAACGAGCGCGAAATTGTGGTAACAATGTTTAAAAGTATTCTGGATAGCTTGGTTGTTAACAAAACGCCTTATTTGAAATGAAGAGTTGAGTAACGAGAACCTTAACCCAACCTACATATTTTGAACTTCACTCCATTCCTTGAAAATACCAGTAGAGATTAGCAACAGTTAAATCATTGACTTCTTGCCAATTTGAGGGGGCTAAAGCTTTATATCCAGAGGTAGTTGCTTTCTGACTGATATAAGATTCATGTTGTTGACGCAAGCTAGGTTTTATCAAAAATCGCAATTGATCGCGTAGTGATTTGAAGTGGGATTTTTGCTGCAAGTTTTGGTAGAGCGCAATTTCTTCTGGTTCTGCTACTATAGCAACTTCTTCATGAGTCTTTGAAACAGGTGTTTTTTCCATATTTAAACTAGCCAATTGTTTACGCTCATCCGCCGATAAACTTAGCATCCAATCTACCTGATTTTGCCAAGAGTTCAAAACGGCCAGATCCTGATTGTAAATTCGTGTGATTTCTGGAAATATAAAATCAATTTCATCTTTTGTGCAGCGCTCAATCACAGTGAGAATGTCTTGGCGTATTCTTTCTTGGAGGTGGGAAAGGGAATTACTTACAGACGCAGGCTCGTTCAGCAATTGATAAGTTAATGAAATTGTCTGCTCAATTGCCCAAGCACATTCAACTCTACGAAGATGTCCAACTGCACAAGTGGCTTTGAATAACTCAGGATTATTATAGTCAGCTAAAGCATTAGCTAAAATGTGTTGTGCGCTTGTCAAGGTAGAATTTCGGGTATGTTTATCTTCCATTAACAAAGCATTTTGAATTAGTTTCTGTGCTTGATCAAATTTCTGATAAGCTTGACTTAATATTAAACGATGTTGCTCAAAATTAATGCTTTCAGCTAACAGTTTAATTTCAGCAATAACATCTGCTTTATGGTCTTTCAGCAGTACCGCTATATCAATAAAGCCATGTGTAACTGTTAGCTTCAATTCCTTAATATCTTCCCTCATTTTCAAGGTCTGATGAAGGTTAACGGCTGACAATGCCGCTATGGCCACCACGCCGACACCAATGACGGCAGTAGATGCTGACAGAATGCCCACATTAGCCGAAAGAGATTTTAAGCCATACTCAATCACATCTAGTCTTTTGTAAGTTTCTTTAAAACCCATATCTGTTTGAACCATTTGCCCTACACCTAATACAAAATCTGGAATAGCTAACAACGGCTCGGCAACCATCCCAATTGCGGCACCTACAAAGTGACCTGTTGCCCTGTCTCTAGCTATTCCCAATAATACTCCTGCACTATTCTTCACGACTTCATAAGTGCCGGAGATAATACCCGCCTGTATGTGAGGAGGAAACACAAAAACCATATTTTTTTACCTGAATAGCGATTAATATTACACATTATAATATATTATCTGATTATGGTTAACTCTGTCAGTCTACAGTGGAATTACTTAAATGAACGAATTCATGCAAGCATTTCAGAACATCGCCCAATATTCGGCTCTCGTCGCGGCGGATGATGATAAATCCTTAGAAATTAAGGAATCTGCTACAACCGTAATTAAGTCTGTCCAGCCTGGGTTTGATGAATTGAGGGAATCAGCCACCAGACTTGAGAAAGTTGTGCAAAAATGCCGAAACGATATCGATCACGCTGAAGACGTTTGGACTTGTAAACTTGGGATTATCCAAGCTTCAAAACCGGAAATATGGCAACAGCTTGGGGAACTGAGCGGCTGTCATGTCAGAATTAATGAACTAGGTCGTCAATGTCAAAGTTCGGCGCTCGCTGAATCTCAAGATTATTGGGATAAAATATTTGATGTTCGCGTGAAACAGAAGTGGTTTATTGATGCAGCCCAAAAACACAAAAAAGGAATTGGCTGGAAAGAAAAGGATGATTTTATTAAAGATATTCCCATGGTTATGAATCTTGTTTGTATGGAAATCGATAAAATCATTAAGCGCAGCCTGGATCTGGTTTATCAAGACCTTAGCACGATTAACTTAAAAGT
>NZ_JAUBQU010000249.1:0-2809 GCF_036701435.1 Microcoleus sp. Pol12A5 | reverse complement strand
CCGACGCCCACTTCCACGGACACTCCGACGCCCACTTCCACGGACACTCCGACGCCCACTTCCACGGACACTCCGACGCCCACTTCCACGGACACTCCGACGCCCACTTCCACGGACACTCCGACGCCCACTTCCACGGACACTCCGACGCCCACTTCCACGGACACTCCGACGCCCACTTCCACGGACACTCCGACTCCGACTCCTGCGGGAACTCCGACTCCGACTCCTGCGGGAACTCCGACTCCGACTCCTGCGGGAACTCCGACTCCGACGGGAACTCCAACGCCAACGGAAATTCCGACTCCGACGGGAACTCCAACGCCAACGGAAATTCCGACTCCGACTCCGACGGGAACTCCGACTCCGACGGGAATTCCGACTCCGACTCCGACGGGAACTCCAGACGATCGCGATTGCATTTGCGAACAGATTAGCCTACCCGCGATCGGTTCGATTCCCGGCCCGAATTCAGTTGATCGCACTTTCAACGGCACTGACGGCGACGACTTCCTCACTGCCAGCAATCTCAACGACGCTATCAACGGTTTCAACGGCGACGACATTCTGCTGGGCGAACAAAGCAACGACAATATTTACGGAGGACGGCCCAACAATATCCCCCTTGGCCCGAATGCAGACAGAGACTTGCTGTTTGGTGGCCGTGGCAATGATTACCTCAACGGCCATGCCGGCAACGATCTCATTGTTGCGGGTAAGGGCGATGATGTCGCGATCGGCGGCAAAGACGATGACTTGATTTGGGGTGACAAGGGCAATGACACTCTGGTTGGTGCTCAGGGTAACGACTGCTTGTTTGGAGGCAGTTTTTACCCGTCTAGCCCTGACTCGAATGGACGCGATTTGCTGTTTGGCGGTGCGGGCAACGACTTCTTGAATGGGGGAAATGCTGCGGATACTCTCAGCGGCGGCGAGGGCAATGATACTGTTTATGTCGGCAAGGGCAATGACGTTCTGGTGGGGGGTACTGGCAACGATCTGTTGTTGGGCGATCGCGGCAGTGATAGCATTTGCGGCGACGACGGGGACGATACTATTTTAGGAGACAGTGCGATCGACTTTAACGGCGGGCCAGATTCCCTCTGCGGTGGTGCTGGCAATGATTTGATGTTTGGCAACGGCAGTAGTGACAAGCTATGCGGCGAGGAGGGCAACGATACTGTCTATGGCGGTAAAGGCGACGATTATCTGATAGGGGGTTTGGGCAATGATCTTCTCAGCGGCGGCATTGGGCGCGATCGCTTTGTTTTAACAGCAGGTGAAGGCAGCGATCAAATTACTGATTTCATAAAAGGTGAAGATTTGCTGGTGTTAGCGGGCGGTCTAACTTTTGGTCAACTTAGTATTACTCAAAACGCTAATGCAGCTTTCATCAGGATTGGTGAGAACGGTCAATTGTTGGCTGCTTTAAATGGAGTTCAAGCTAGTGCGATCGGTGTGAATGATTTTACTATCTTCGGGTAAGCACAAATTAATTAACTAAGGTGCAATGGCACTGAAAAAGTGAGCAAAAAAATCTGTAAGGCAATATATATAGCAAAACCATTTGATTTGTAAATAATCGATTCAATCATCACAAGCGTTTCAGGTTATTCTACATTCACGACTCAAATAGATTTGCTATAGATCGTTGCCTTAAAAACACAAAAATCTATCTCTCTTATGTCAAATCGTGCGTCTATTCTCAAGCAACAATTTTTACAGAGTGTGGCCTTACCCTGGAAGGAGCTTCTACCAGACTTTAAAGTCCAAGAGCTTCTGGCTAACGAGAATGTGAGGTATTACAGCCGCGTCTACACACCAATAGTGACGTTATGGGCAATGGTATCCCAGGCGATCGGACTCAATGGGGCTGTATCAATCTGTTTACGTGAAGCGAAGCTATCCCGAAGGGAATCGCCCTAATTTGGCAGAAAAGAGCCATTCCATTATACTGGTGTTTGTTGCCAAAATTAGGAAGCAGTAATTTACAAGAACAAACCCTCGCTCTCGAACAAGTTTTACCCTTGTTTAAAGAATATAAATCGATCGTTTTGGGCGATGGCGTCCCCCCCCCGCAAGCTACGAGAATTTTGTTCTGTAGACTTGCGAAACTGGCTCAAGACAGTGGGTGTATCTTTTTGCTTAAGACTGAAAAAGAATCATTGTTTGGAAACAGAAAACTTAATTGGGCAACGTTTAGACCACTTAGGATGCATCCTGTGGAACTTCCTTATATTTTCCAGGAATTAGGGTCAGAAAAACGCAGCCAGTAGCAGGATTTGATATTGCTTGTAAATGGCAACGAAATTATCGGGAAGGAAAGTAAAAGACGCCTGGTTTATTTAACAGATTTAGGCTCGCTGCCATTCGCTATCTCCGCTTATAAACAGCGAATGGGAATTGAAGAAATGTTCCGAGATTGCAAGACAGGAGGTTATAATCTAGAAAGGAGTGGTTTAAGGGGAGACCGACTGATTAAGATGATTCTGTTAATGGCTATCGCCTACACTTCCGCGATATTTCAAGGCATTGAAACTCAGAAAAAGTAGGTACAAAAATATGTATCTCGCCGCTCCCAACCGAGAAAAAAATACCGTAGACAGAGTACATTTGGCGTTGGTAAGGATGGAGAACAGTGGGTTGATTATCTCGACCGGCATTTATTATAAATTCAACAGTTAATGAAGTTGACTCGAAATAAAGGTCGCTTTTATCAACAGGGTATACGGGCAGGGGGAACGCATCTTATTGAACACTGTTCATCAGTGGTGAGTATATTTTGAGATAAATTCACCATTCAAAGAAG
>NZ_JAUBQU010000097.1:0-24372 GCF_036701435.1 Microcoleus sp. Pol12A5 | reverse complement strand
AAGCGTTTCAAGTTTAAGTCTAGCTAGCTCAAGACTTAGCGTTACATAGTTTATTTTTTTCCTGTCCACCTACTTAGATGCACCCTGATGGCTTTCCCGTTCCACAAGAGCGGGATTTTTATTATTGGAAAGCCGGAGCGTTAAGTTTCACAATATCTACTACAGATAAAATCACGTAGGGATGCCAAGATTAAAGATATAGCAGAGCTAAAGCTCAAACTAGGGCATCGATCGATCGAACCTCACCCCCAACTCTGCGAAATAACCCAAAAGCGGTAGCATAGTTTGGGAAACGGCATCAACTAAAGATGAACTTAGCGCCAGCAACAGTCCTGCAACAGGGCAAATACAAAATTAACGCGACTTTAGGGATAGGAGGGTTCGGCATCACTTACCGAGCTATCCACACCCATTTAAATCAAACCGTCGTACTCAAAACCCTCAACGAAAGTCTGCGCCAACACCCAGAATCTGCCCAATTTCAGCAGCAGTTTATTGCCGAAGCCCAACGCCTGTCGCGGTGTCAGCATTCCAACATAGTCAGGGTAATCGACTTTTTTGAAGAAGCCGGACAGTCTTTTATTGCAATGGACTACATTCCGGGCCAAACTCTCGCCCAAATAGTCGAAACCGATCGGCCGCTGCCAGAAGCCCAGGCCCTGCACTATATTCGGCAAATAGCCTCAGCCGTAAGTACAGTGCACCACAGCGGATTGCTGCACGGAGATATCAATCCAGAAAATATTATCCGGCGAGCCGATTCTCACGTAGTAATGTTAATAGATTTCGGAATTGCCCGCGGCTTTACTGCCGGCACCAAACGAACCCACACTAACTTGCTCTCCCCCGGGTACGCGCCGATCGAACAATACCTCTATGACGGTAAATGTACACCGGCCACTGACATCTACGCGATCGCAGCCACCCTCTACTACTTACTCTCCGGCGTGGCGCCCGTAGCAGCACCCCTGCGCGATCGCATTCCCTTGACTGAATTACGGCAATTTCAGCCCAACCTCAGCCCAGGAATCGAGCGAGCCATCCTTCAGGGACTCGAAATCGACCCCCACAACCGCCCTCAGACAGTCGAAAATTGGCTCACCATGCTGCAAGAAACAGAGCGAGTATCAGTAAAAAGAAAAGGCAAGCAAAGTCTCAGATTGCCCGCACCTCCCCCGCCGCAGTTGACTTTTCTGGCGTTTGTCGTAACGGCTGCAATTGCAGGCTGGATGGGTTTTGACCTAGCATGGCACTACAACAGCACCAGTCTCAGCAATCGTCCCAAAATTGAATCCTTCCCATCTCTGGAAGATTTGCTTAAATCCCGCGATTTGTCAGGGCCGATGTTCGGGCAGCCGTCTGTCGAAAGCAGCCCTCTCTACCCGATCGAACTCAACAAGCGCCCCAAACCCCCCTTAGACAGCATCAACATTCCCGAACAGATCGACGATCCCTCAGAAACTAGCGCCAAACCTTCTGAATCTCCAAGCCAGGAAACTCCCGCCCCAGAACCCGAAGCGGAACCTGAGCCATCGCCGAGGCCCGAACCAGCAGAGGAGCCTTCTGAGTCCCCCATTCCAGAGACTCAAACCGAAATCGAGCCAGCTCCCCAACCAGAAGCCGCACCAGTACCAGAAGTTGCGCCCCTGCCTGCAGAACCGCCCGCCGCGCCCGCCCCGCCTGCCCCTGGGAGTGCTAGCGCTGAAACCTTGCCACCGTCGGAATCAGCGCCGCCAGTAATAGCCTCGCCGATCGAGCGATCGCCTGAGCCTGCGATACCGAGCGGCAGTGGCAACAATTCAGATAGTTCGATCGCACCTGATTCACCACCCGCTGTGGCAGATCCCACGATACCTTTTCCCGAACCTGCGACAAATTAGTAGGGTTTTTGTTGGTTCAAAGTGCGGACAAATACTTGGTTTTATGACTCAGCAAATATCTGCTAAGGAGTTGAGATAATAAGCCCCTACCTAGCGAACCACTATCTTCCAAAAACTTCCGTCGAATCTAAAAATCCCCACAGTCGCCGTCTGAGTTTATCGAATATTTCCTATTTCCTCTGCCATCCAAATGCCATAAAAAAAATGCAGGACGGTGTTCTATTTTGATTTAAATTATGTTAGAATATGTGCGCGGCGCTGAGGTGGTGTGATGTCGCGTATTAATACTGCCAAGCTGCAAACATTTTGGTACAAAGCAACCCCAACCTCGAATTTGAGCCAGTGTAAGCAAGGCTTTTATGCTAAGCCGTGGCGCGTTAGACTGTTCTAACTCTCAACAATCCCATCGCCGACACTCGGGGTGGGAGTGTCAATTCCCCCAAAATTCCTTCCTTTGGGAGCAAGCATCATCGGGGACAAGCAAGTTATAATTTGTTGCGGAAGCGCACAGAGATTTTTTATGAGTAAACCCCCAGTTCATGCTTTTTTTGTAGGCAGAGCACTTGCCGAAGCACTGTACGAGCAAATAGAAAGCGCAGCAACCAACGCTTTCTCTGAACTCGGCAGATTTGACGCAGAACAAAGAGAACGCCTGCGGCAATTCACCGATCGAGTTGTGGAACGGGCAAATCGAGCTTCGGATGAGGCGATGCAGACCAGGACTGGCACTGCAAGCACCACGACCATTCAAGACATCCATCCTGCAGATTTGCAAGCGACTATTGACGAGCTTCGCGCCGAAGTGGCTCTGGTGCGATCGGAATTGCAGCGCTACCGCAGCAGTTTGCCGTAGCGATAGATTCTCCGACCACCACTATTATTTATGACTACGTGAGCGCATTGCTTTGCGCTCCTGCGCTCCTACTTTCAATCAAAGCAACAACATAAAATAAGCAATTTGGGAACCCAAGTGTCTGCTCTCCTTGATGACTCTGTTAATCGCCAGCGCTCCCCCAAGCACACTGGCGAAGCCGATGAGCCAAAAACTGCTAGTAAATCCTACAAAAGTAAAGCTTATCGCTGGAACCGCGAAAAATATTCCCGGAAGCGGCGCTTCTTCGACATTTGGGCCTTTGTTTTGCTCTGGCTGGCTTCGCTGTGGCTCGACAGCAAAAATTGGAGCTACTGGGGAGGCGTGACTGAAGAAAAGAAAGTTGCCAGACGCCGCTTTCAAGCTATCTGGGTTCGAGAAACACTCTTGGATTTGGGGCCAACTTTCATTAAAGTTGGGCAGTTATTTTCCACCCGCGCCGACTTGTTCCCCGCAGAGTTTGTGGAGGAACTTTCTAAGCTGCAAGATAAAGTCCCTGCTTTCAGCTACGAGCAGTTAGAGGCAATTGTTGAGCAAGATTTGGGCAAGACAGTTCAAGAACTCTACCGCAGCTTTGACCCAGTACCCCTGGCCGCTGCAAGTCTGGGTCAGGTACACAAAGCTCAACTGCATTCGGGCCCGGAGGTGGTGGTTAAGGTGCAGCGACCTGGACTGCGGAAGCTGTTCGAGATCGATTTGCAAATTCTTAAAGGAATTGCTCGCTACTTTCAAAACCATCCTAAGTGGGGCCGCGGCCGAGATTGGATGGGGATTTATGAGGAATGCTGTCGCATTCTGTGGCTGGAAATTGACTATCTCCATGAAGGCCGCAATGCTGATACTTTTCGGCGCAATTTTAGCAACTGTGACTGGGTGCGGGTGCCGAGGGTTTATTGGCGGTACGCGGCTCCGCGAGTGCTGACTTTGGAATACCTGCCGGGGATTAAAATCAGCCACTACGAAGCTTTGGAAGCGGCAGGTATCGATCGTAAATTAATCGCTCAGTTGGGGGCAAAAGCTTATTTGCGGCAGTTGCTCAACGACGGTTTTTTCCACGCTGACCCACACCCCGGCAACATCGCTGTTAGTGCTGACGGTTGTCTGATTTTCTACGATTTTGGCATGATGGGGCAAATTCAGTCGAACGTCCGCGAAGGACTGATGGAGACGCTCTACGGCATTGCTTCCAAGGATGGACAGCGGATTATGGATTCTCTGATCAATTTGGGAGCTTTGGTGCCTACGGGTGATATGAGTCCGGTGCGCCGATCGATCCAGTATATGCTGGATAACTTCATGGACAAGCCTTTTGAAAATCAATCGGTGAGCGCGATTACGGACGACCTTTACGATATTGCCTACAACCAACCTTTTCGCTTCCCAGCTACTTTTACTTTTGTAATGCGAGCTTTTTCCACCATCGAAGGGGTGGGCCGAGGTTTAGATCCCGAGTTCAACTTTATGGAGGTGGCACAACCTTTTGCCATGCAGCTTATGAGTAATGGAAATGGCCCTGATGCAGGTAGCAGCATTTTTAACGAAATCGGCCGTCAGGCGGCTCAGGTGAGTTCGAGTGCTTTGGGTTTGCCCCGCCGGATTGAGGAAACGATTGATAAACTCGAACAGGGAGATTTGCGGATTCGCGTCCGTTCTGCAGAAACAGAGCGCTTGCTCCGCCGCATGAGCAGCGCTCAAATGGGCACGAATTATGCTTTGCTGATGAGTGCTTTTACTTTGTCGGCGACAATTTTGTTTGTCAGCAATCAAGTCTGGCCGGCTGTCGCTGTGGCAGTTCTGGCGGCGGGTGCAGGGTTTGCTATGCTGCGTTTGTTCAAGCGGATCGATCGTTTAGACAGGATGTCATAATTGTGCAATTCGCAATTTGAAATTTCAGATTGGAGATTTCTCGCCAGCCAAAATTTGAAATCGAATGTTAAGTTTTGGCTGGGTGACCACAGATTGCTGAAATTTACAACACTTATGCGCTTTGAGGCTAAAAACCCAGTTTCTGCCTAGATTTCTCGCCAGCAAAACCTCTAATTTTTGGTATAAATCCAGTTTTTTTGCAGGTGCTGCTTGATTTACCGAAATTTTAAGATGGGATTACCATCATACGATCTACAATATGAGGTCAAGGAAGTGCAATTTTTCCAAAACTCGCGATCGTGGGGCGCAGAAATTTCAACTGCTGTTCGGGATTTAAGTTTTGGAAGAAAACATCGCACCCCATTAAATCAAGCTTTCAAGTTCGATGAGTCCAATCACCCAATCTATGAAACGCTCTTTCGCAGGTAAGACAGACACAGGGCTAGTTCGTTCCGTAAATCAGGATTCGTACTACATAGACTCTGACGGGCGATTTTTCATAGTGGCCGATGGAATGGGAGGACACGCCGGAGGTCAAGAAGCCAGCCGGATTGCGACTGAGGCGATTCAATCTTATTTGCTAGAACATTGGGAAGGGCCTGAGGATTCTCCGCTGTTGTTGGAAAAGGCTTTTTTAATTGCCAATCAAGCAATTTTGACGGATCAGCTCGACCACCCGGAGCGTGCTGATATGGGAACTACGGCTGTGGTTCTAATGTTTAGGGATGAGGGCAGACCCTGGTGCGCTAATATCGGGGACTCTCGCTTGTACCGACTGCACGGCTCTCGCTTGGAACAGATTACTGAAGACCAGACTTGGGTGGCTCAGGCTGTGAAAAGAAAAGCTCTAACTCCCGATCAGGCTCGCACTCATCCTTGGCGTCACGTTTTGTCCCAGTGTTTGGGCCGCGATGATTTGCGGGAGATAGATATTTTGCCGGTGGACGTGCAGCCTGGGGATCGCTTGCTGCTCTGCAGCGATGGCTTGACTGAAGAACTTTCGGATCCTTTGATAGCTTCGCCTCTGAAGTCGATTCGCGCCTGCGAGGGCGCTGCAAATGCTTTAATTCAAGCAGCTAAGGATAAAGGTGGACGCGATAATATTACTGTGGTGATCGTAACGATCGACCTCAAATAATATTCCATCGCCAGATCGCAACCGACCATCCAAAATCGAAAAATCTAAAATCTAAAATCTAAAATCTAAAATCTAAAATTGAATGACCCGCGTTATCGGTTTGATCAGTGGCACGTCGGTGGATGGCATTGATGCTGCTTTGGTGGATGTGCTCGGTTCCCAAACAGACTTGAAAGTGCAATTGGTGGCCGGCAAGACTTTCCCTTATCCTGCTAATTTGCGATCGCAAATTCTCTCGGTTTGCAGTGGCTCAGCTTTGTCAATGGCTGAACTAGCACAATTAGATGATGCCATCGCTCAAGAATTTGCCACGGCGGCATTGACAATTCAAGCAGAATATGATACTCCCGAATTAATAGGCTCTCACGGTCAAACCGTCTACCACCGACCTGCTGGGAAAGCCCAGAAAGACAGCGCCGGTGGGTTAATGGGCTACAGTTTGCAACTGGGGCGGGGCGCGCTAATTGCAGAATTGACAGGCATTACTACTGTGAGTAACTTTCGAACGGCAGACATTGCAGCCGGGGGTCAAGGAGCACCGTTAGTGTCAATAGTTGATGCCTGCTTGCTGGCAGAACCCAACCGCAGCCTCTGCATCCAAAATCTGGGCGGAATTGGCAATGTTACCTATCTTCCGGCAAGAGGAAAAGGGGGAAACAATGACGAGTCTGAGATTTTCAGTCTGGGGGATGGCATATCGGGCTGGGATACAGGCCCGGCGAATTCCCTGTTAGATTTGGCAGTGCAGCACTTCTCAGGTGGCACTAAGACGATCGACGAAGGTGGAGCTTGGGCGGCATCGGGAACTCCCTGTCAAGCTTTAATCGATGATTGGCTCGCATCAGAGTTCTTCCGCCAAGCACCGCCGAAATCAACGGGGCGAGAGCTATTTGGTGTAGACTATTTTGACAGGTGTTTGGTCGAGGCCCAAGGTTACAACCTCAGTCCTGCTGACGTGCTGGCTACTCTGACAGAACTGACTGTTGCCTCGATCGTTCACAGTTACCAAACTTTTTTACCGGCTATGCCCGATCGAGTTTTACTATGCGGGGGTGGCAGCCACAATCTCTACTTAAAACGCCGATTGCAATCTCAATTGCATCCAGTGCAAGTGTTGACTACTTCTGAGGCAGGCTTGAATGTAGATTTTAAAGAGGCGATCGCTTTTGCGGTTTTAGCCGCATGGCGGGTTCGGGGCATTCCCGGTAATCTGCCTCAAGTTACTGGTGCCCGGGCACCGGTACTTTTAGGGGAAATTAACTCTTGTTGGCACAGTTGGGCGTGATAGCATAGAGTCTGAGGGACAACGGCTGTGCGTTGTTGCACCAGCATTGTAGCCAGCAGGAAAAGCATAGGAACAGCACTGTGGCTCACACGTTTTTAATGGAATCTGGCCAATGGACGCTCGAAGGAAGTTGGATTGAGCGCAATGGCGTGCCAATTACGGTTAAAGGCAAAACTTTAGTGAGCTGGAACCGAACAGATTGGTTCAGTATGGTGACGAAACTCGTGTTTCCTGGAGGCGATCGCGAAGAGATTATTTTGCAGTACCGAGGACACCTCAACAGCGATGAACGGCAGTATACTTTTGTACTCCAACACAGCGAACTCGGCCGCGTCGAGGGCGAAGGTTGGATTGCTCCCCAGTCGATCGTCCAGCGTTATTGGGTATTGGGAGACGAACGCCAGCGACGAACGGGTTTTGATACCCTTCACCGCGTTGATGATAACCGATACTACCAATCTAGTGGCATCATGTCGGGTCATTACCTGACGAGTACGATGGAAGCGACTCTGGAACGTCAGCCGGAATAACTCTTTCTAGAGTCAACACTTGCGAGTTCTAGGGTTAGATGTGAAAATTAAAGGTTTTGCTAGTCGGGGGTCGCGCTCAGATGTCCGACTAGCGCCATTGTTGTCAAACCTCATCCGCTGCAAGTAAAGACAAATATATTGAATTTGTGAAAAATTTTAATTGGTTAAAAAATTAACCCTTATTATTAATAGTTATCCAATTTCCGAGCCGAGGCGCGATAAATTATGTTTGCGCTCTCCTGTGGTCGATCGACAAACTGCTTAGCTCGACTCCCGAATTCGAGTGAAATCCACAAAGAAACTGTCCAATTTTCATCAAGCCTCTACACAGGCCCTCTACCTTCTGCCTTCGAGTGACGCCCCATCACCCCCAACTCCTTTCCGCCTGAGGGAAGAGAGTAAGAGACGGAGGTCGCCGACTGCGACTCTTTGCTAGTCAACACCTGGGTTAGGTTCTAAACCCCAGTGGTGTTTCAGAAAATGGCGGTACATGGTTTCCCGCAGCATCATTTGCTCGTAAAGCTTGACCAAAAACTCCTGAGCTTGTTCGCGGCTCATGTCACTTACCTGTGTTTTGAAGGAACACAGGCTAAATTGCTGTTCCAAAGACAATTCTGCTGGTTGGCTCATGACTTTGACTCCTCTGTAAGTAAAGGTGACTTAAAACTGAACACCTGGATTAACCAGATTTGTAAGTTGTTTCAGCGATCGACCGTTGGTTTCGGGATACCCGATTGCCCATCTGGCTTTAGTCTATATTACAAAAGGTAACAATAATTTGACAAAGTTACCATATGTCCGAGGAAATAACTTACTTAGGGACAGAGATGGCGAGATGTCTGCAAAAGTTCCTTCTGCAGGCATATACAACTGTATCTACTTGTCAAGAGGAAAAAGGCTCAGTACGAACCAAAAGAATTGAAGCCCTTTATACCAAATCGGGCCGAGCTTCTCTCCGCGAGGGGGAGAGGGGGAAATGAGGAGATGAGGAGAGGGGAGATTGGAAGATGAGGAGAGCGGGAGATTGAAAAATGAGGAAGATGGGGAGAGTGGAAGATGAGGGAGCGAAGATAGGGAGAGTCTGAGAATTTCTATTTCTCTGTTCTCCCTTCTTCCTTCTTCCTTCTAACTAATTCGAGGGCCGGCCATCCTGGGGTGGAGTGGCCGCTCCGGGTCGGAAATTGGGAGCAGCGGGTGCAGGCGAAACAGGAGGAATGCCCTGATTTGCCCCAAAGTTGCTAGGCTGCTGTGGAGCCGGAAGAGGAGATTGAAACTGATTGGGATTGAACTGCTGCTGGCCTGGAGCGGGGAGAGGAGATTGAAACTGATTGGGATTGAACTGTTGCTGCCCCGGAGCCAGAGGAGACGGCAGGGGTTGACCGGAATTGCCGATCGCAGGTGCTGCAGGAATGCCAGAATTGGGCAGCGAGGAATTTGGCAGCGGGGAAGGAGCCGAACTAGGAAGAGTTGCCAGGGCAACTCGATCGCCCCCTACCTCTCTCAATTTGTCTAAAACCTCGACAACTTTGGCATATCTAGCATTTTGAGGAGCGTACAGCACCATCAACCCCGTAGGATTTTGGGTTTGGAAACTTTTTAAAACTCGATCGAGCTGTTGGTAATTAACAGGCAATTGGTCGATATAAGTTTGCCCGAAATCGTCAATGCTGACAATCAGCATCTCTCGCATTTGCGTTTGTCCCGTCTTCGCTTTAGGCAAATCGACATTAATTGCTTGCTGGCGAGTCAGTTGCAAAGCCGCCAGGAGAAAAAACGTCAGAATGCAAAAGATCACGTCAATTAAAGGCACCAGTTCAATCCGAGCCTCTTCAGCAGGAGTATCTAAGTGAATCTTCATGCGTTCTCCTTAGTTCTAATTATTAGAAGGTGAATCTTCAGCCGGATCGGAACCTTTCAATTTCGGCTCCCGGTTACGTTCTCCCGCTTCTTGAGAATTGAGAGAACGCTTGTTCAAACCATCTGCACCAAAAGAAGAATTGCTGTATTCTGCACCGGGCGATCGACCCTTAGCATTAGCTGCAGGCCAGTATTGCCTGTAAAGCAATTCCAGTTCATTTCCAGCTTTGCGAAATATTTTTGCCTGGTTGAACAAAAAAGCTTGAAATATCCGATAAAACGCCAAGGTAAAAATTGCTACTACCATCCCAGTAGCAGTGGTGATCAGCGCCTCGCTAATCCCCAAAGTTACGCCTGTTGTTGCCGCCGTGCCGATGTCGCCCAGACGGATAGAACTGAGCGAGTTAATCAAGCCCAGAACTGTTCCCAGCAAGCCCAACAAAGGAGCTAGAGCGATCGTAGCTTCTAAGATTTTGTCACCGCGACGCATCGAAGCCAACTCTTCATCGGCTGCTGCTTCGAGTGCGAGTCGAAACAAATCTGGTTCAGGATTGTACAGGCGCAGAGGTGCAGAAAGAAATCGCCCGATCGGCTGTCGGTTAGCTTGTCTGGCAATCTCGTTAGCCGCCCCCCAATCGCTGCGAGCCGCTTCCAGAATGCGGTTAACTATCTGCTTTTCTTTGCTCAGGAGGCTTGCCCAAAACCACAAGCGCTCGATAATTGTACTCAAAGATAAAATCGATAACACCAACAGGGGCCACATGGCGGGGCCGCCTTTTTGAAATAGTTCTTGAATATTCACAATATTTTTGCTCCTGCAGTACCCGCTAACTTTTGCTTCTGTTCTACTTTTTTTAACAAATCTAAAACCATTTAATTTTAGCTATTAATGTACTCAGGACTTACGCACTCGCGACTAAAGAACGCCGGTTTTGCGGAGCGGGCATCGGGGTGCAACGAAGTATTTTCGTCGAGGAAACCCGGTTTCTGGGTAAGTCTTGGTACTGTTTTCTAGTGCCTGCGGGCGATGGGCGGCGACTTCATCACAACTCGTCTAAATCTTGACACATATCTTGGAGTGACTGGTGTTGAAGGCGGCGGGAAGAGCGGCGATATTTTTTAGTTTGCAGCTTCGGTTCGTAATGCTGCGTACCATCAGACTTGGTTTGCTGCTTCAAACTCGATTCGGCGCTGCTGGAGTTTTGCAGAGCTTGTTGGCGGACGATCGCCTCTTCGAGAAACTGCAAGTAATATTCATAGCGCTCCCAACCGCCCCGCACCACACAGTTAGGCTCGTCTCGGTGCGAACAGTCGCTAAACTGGCAGCTATCCGAAGCCAGCCTCTGGCGCGCTTCTGGGAAATATTCCGCTAACTCTGAGGGATCGCATTCGAGAGCCGGCTGATTAAAGCCCGGAGTATCGGCCAAAAGTCCGCCGCCGGGGAGTTCAAATAGTTCGACGTGGCGAGTCGTATGGCGCCCGCGGCCGAGTTTGCCGGAAACAGCGTTCACTCGTAGGTTCAGCGCCGGGATCAGTTGGTTGATCAAGCTGGACTTGCCAACCCCAGAAGGGCCACAAATTACCGTTATTTTTCCTTGCAGGTGGTCTAGAAGCAAGTTCGGCAACGGGCTATGTACGGGGTTTAACGGATGTAACGGCTTGACCGAATTTGGGACTTCGGGGTTATCCTCAGAACTCAGCATAGGTGGCTCTATTTTCTCCACTAAGTCACGGAAAGGCGGTTCCGATGCAAAAACTTCATTTTGATCGTTAGCGGGGGCTTCCTGAACTCCTGCACCGCTGCGGACGCTAATAAACATTGGTTCGTAGCCCCAGCCTGAAAGTCGATCGCGCCACTGTTCCAACTCCTGGGGCGTGACCAAATCGCATTTGTTCAGGCACAAACTCACTTCTAAACCTGTAGATTCGGCCTTAACTAAAAACCGAGTTAATGATGCGGGATCTAAGTCGGGTTCAGCAAGGGCAAAAACCAGGAGAATGCGATCGGCATTAGCTACAGGCGGGCGGTTGAGTTCTGTTTGGCGGGGGAATACTTCAGAAATTGCACCCCGGCGGTCAGTCCAGTCGGGTTCGTCTACCACCACGCGATCGCCCACCATCACCTGTTGGCCTATTTTTTTCAGTCGAGTGCGACGAGTGCACAGGAGAGTCGGAGAATCAGCGAGGGGAGCATTTTTCCCGTCAATCGAGACTCCAGGATCTAACCTCACTTGATAGAAGTTAGCCTGAACAGCAATTACAGTACCCACGATTGAGGGCGAATTCAGGCTCATCCTGCTTCCTTGTCTTCTGGGCGCTGCACTTTCATTGAAAAAAAACCCGACTCCGGCTCATCCGCGACAAATTGCGTGTCCAGAATCTGGTAGCCTTCCATTTTAAGACTATCAGGTACTTGTTCGATCGGCTCTCCAGCGTCCAGCCATACCTCCAAAACTGCTCCCGGTGCCATTTGCTCCAACCGCAGTTTAGTGCGGACAAAATTGAGAGGACACGGGGTACCCCGCAGATCTATTTTGGCATCTGGGGATTTGGGACTTTCAATTTTTGATGTTGAATTCATAATGCTTTTTGCAATCTCCAATCCTGAAATCCTTAGTTTTTTAAACAAGTTGCCTGGACACTGGAGAATCTAAAATTTTCTTTCCAATTGGACACAGACTATTATTCTTTCTGAAAAAAGTGAGCGCAATTGCGCCCACTTTTTTTAGCGCTGCTGAAACGCAATGCCTAGGAACAGCCCCACCTGCCTTTTTTGTGAGCAATTGCACACAATTTTTTGACAGATAGTAAAACAAATGGCCGGGGAATCCTGAAACAGGAAAATTTGACACCAATTGGTGTCAAAAATTGCTTATTTCTGAAACAAATTACCCAGAAATCCTTCCAAGCCGCCTTTACCAGTACGATCGCCCTTCAGCTTAGCAAGCTGCATCAGCAATTCCCGTTCCTCAGCCGTCACCTTAGTCGGAATGTCAATAGACACCGTAATCAAATGATCGCCTCGACTGACTGGATTTCCCAACCGAGGCACCCCTTTTTTCTCCAAAGTCAAAACCGTATTTGCCTGAGTTCCGCTAGGAATCAACAATTCCGTCGGCCCGTCTACAGTTTCCACTTCCAACCGGCACCCTAAAATTGCTTGCAAATAACTAATTTTCACTTCCGAGCTCACGTTAGTGCCGTCGCGCTTAAATAGCGGATCTTCATTCACCGCCAAGAACACGTAAAGATCTCCGGGCGGTCCGCCCAGTTTGCCGGCATCCCCTTCATTGGAAACGCGCAAGCGAGTACCGTTGTCAACCCCAGCCGGAATTGTGATTTTCAGCTTTTTCATCACTTCTTTCTGCCCCCGGCCGCCACAAGTTTCGCACTTATCCTCAATCACTTGCCCGGTGCCGTTGCAAGTGGGGCAAACTGAAACTTGAGTAAAGCTGCCGAAAGGAGTGCGGGTAGCGCGTCGGACTTGACCGCTGCCGGTACAAGTCGAGCAAGTTTGGGGTCTGGTTCCCGGTTTGGCCCCAGTCCCGGTGCAAGTTTCGCAGGTTTCTAAATGCTTGATGCGAAGTTCTTTTTCGCCACCAAACACTGCTTCCCGAAAATCCAGTCGCAAATCCAGACGCAAATCGTCTCCGCGCACGGGCCCGCTGCGCCTCCGACCTTGCTGTTGTTGGCCGACACCTCCCTGAAAACCCTGAAAGAAGCTTTCAAAAATATCGGCAAAGCTGTCACCGAAGTCTTGGAACCCAGGCGCGCCTGCACCGCTGACCCCTGCTTCGCCGAAACGGTCGAAACGGGCGCGGGTTTCTGGTTCTGAGAGTACCTCATAGGCGCGGTTAATTTCTTTAAACCGCTCCTCAGCACCGGATTCTTTGTTGACATCTGGATGGTACTTGCGAGCTAGGCGGCGGTAAGCACGCTTAATTTCTTCTTTGTCTGCGCTGCGAGAAACGCCTAATATTTCATAGTAATCACCGGCCATAGAGCTGCTTGCCTGGAGGTAAATAACAAAAAGTGTACGAAAAAGAAACGGGCGACCTTTCCTGAAATTACAGATTAAAAATCAAAAATTCTCATTGTTAATTTTTAACTTTTAATTTTTAGCTTTTCAGTTTTAAAGGAAAGGATTCATATCATCAACTTCTGGTTCGGGAACCTTCTGTTTTTGTTTTGACTGTGGATTTGGCTGTCGTTTTGACTGTCGTTCCGGCTTTGGTTCCGACTTTGATTCCGGCTTTGGTTCCGGCTTTGGTTCCGGCTTTGGTTCCGGCGGAGCTTGGGGCGCCACCAACAGCTCTTCTGTCAGCAAAATGCTGTCGTCGTCGGCTTTAACCTCTTCTGGTTCTGATTCTACTTCTGACCTCATCTCGCTTTCAACAACAGCTCCTGACGGGGCTACCCCGCTGCGGGCTTGGTCATAGACTGCTGTCCCCAGCGAGTATAGCAGTTGCTTGAAAGATTCGATTGCGGGCGTGAGTTCCTCGACTGTGATGTCGGGGTTAGTCATCGCTGCCCGCAAGGCTGCTGCGGCTTTTTCCGCTTCTGCCTTAAGGTCATCGCTCAGCAGTTGCGCGTTGGTTTTTAAAGTTACACCACAATTATAGACGAGGGAGTCAGCTTGATTTTTGAGTTCGACGAGTAGAGCGCGCTTGATGTCCTCGTCGGCGTAAAGTTCGGCTTCTTGTCGCATCCGCTCGACTTCGGTTTCGCTCAATCCCCCTGTATTGGAAATTTGGATGCTTTGTTCTTTTCCGGTTCCCTTGTCTTCAGCGGCAACTTTGAGAATCCCGTTGGCATCGATTTCAAAGGTAACTTCGATTTGAGGTACGCCGCGAGGAGCTGGGGGAATGCCTTTGAGCAGAAACTTGCCGAGACTTTTATTGTCTTTAACCAATGCCCGCTCGCCTTGGAGGACGTGAATTTCTACTGAGGTTTGCCCGTCGGCCGCCGTGCTGTACATTTGCGATCGGCTGGTGGGAATAGTTGTATTGCGCTCGATTACTTTGGTGAACACTCCGCCCAAGGTTTCGAGTCCCAGTGAGAGCGGCGTCACATCTAGCAGCAGCAAGTCTTTGACCTCACCACCCAAAACTCCGGCTTGAATTGCCGCGCCTACGGCTACAGCTTCGTCGGGATTGACTGATTTATCGGGAGAAACGCCCCCAAAATACTTGCTAATTGCCTTTTGAACTGCCGGAATCCGGGTTGAGCCTCCCACTAAAATAATTCTGTCTATATCTTTCGGGGTCAAACTTGCGTCTTTGAGGGCTTGAGTCACCGGATCGATCGTCGCTTGCACCAAATGAGCCACCAGTTTTTCAAACTGAGCTTTGGAGAGTTCCATTTCCAAATGCTTCGGCCCTTTTTCGTCCGAGGAGATGAATGGCAAATTGATTGAGGTGGATTCTCGGTTGGAGAGTTCGATTTTTGCTTTTTCGGCCGCTTCTCGGAGGCGCTGCAAGGCCATTTTGTCTTGTGAGAGGTCACTGCCTTCTTGAGTCCGGAAAGCTTCTACGAGCCACTGGACTATGCAGTCGTCAAAGTCATCTCCTCCGAGATGGTTGTTACCGGAGGTAGCGTTGACTTCAAAAATTCCGTCTCCCAGTTGCAGGATCGAAACGTCAAAAGTACCGCCGCCCAGGTCAAAGACCAAGATTTTCTGTTCTATATTTTGCTTGTCCAGCCCGTACGAAAGGGCTGCAGCCGTCGGTTCGTTGACGATCCGCAGGACTTCTAGACCCGCGATCGTACCGGCGTCTTTAGTAGCTTGCCGTTGGGCGTCTGTGAAATAGGCTGGCACTGTAATCACGGCTTGGGTAACAGTTTGTCCCAAATAAGCTTCAGCATCTTGCTTGAGCTTTTGGAGTACCATTGCCGAGATTTCTTGGGGAGTGTGAACCTTGTTCCGAATTTGGACGTTAACGGTATCGTCTTTGCCTTTTATGCAGGTATAGGGAGTCCGCGCTCGTTCTTCTTCCGTGTCGTCCCACCGCCGTCCGATAAATCGTTTGATACTGTAGACAGTATTTACAGCATTAGTTACAGCTTGCCGCTTGGCTAGTTGACCTACTAAGCGATCGCCCGCCTTGCCGAATCCTACTATACTCGGAGTTGTCCGGCCGCCCTCGGAATTGGCGATCACGACGGGTTTACCGCCCTCTAACACAGCTACGCAACTGTTAGTTGTGCCTAAGTCAATTCCAATAATTTTTCCCATAGCGCCTCATAAAACTTTGTGGGATGTTTGGAAACCTCCAACTACAAGTTGGGGGAGGAAAAACGACTCAGCTTGTTCAAACAAGCATCACCCGATCCGATTTCTAGGAAATAAACTTGATGTCCTAAAGCAATATCAAAGACCGGTAAAAACATTTTTCAGAATTTTTGGAGAAAGCGCTGACTTGCTTTTAGTCATCTTTAAATTAAGAAGTTGGTGAGTCTGCCACCTGGGAGCCCCCGAATTCTATTCGGGGGTCAGTGACTTTGAGGAATGCAGTAGCTTGTATCCCGATTAACCTTCCGAACTATCGGGATTTTCATCTGAGGCTACCACAGATAGCCCAGCCGCTGCAACTTTCACTTTGGCGTGCCGCAAGACGCGATCGCCCAGAATGTAGCCGCGTTCTAGTTCTTGGATAATTGTTCCTTCCTCTTGTTCGTCAGTTGGCTCGCTCAGGAGAGCTTCGTGGAGGTTGGGGTCAAACTGTTCACCTTCGGGGCGCATCGGAGAAACCCCGATTTGCTTGAGGCTATCTACCATTTGCTTGTAAACGCTTTGGTAGCTTTTGTGAATGTTCATTTCGCCGTCGGTTTGCGGCTTGATGTGCGATCGAGCGCGCTCGAAATTGTCGATTACCGGCAACAGGGGTTTGATCGTGAGACACCTTGTCTGTAAATCTAGCTCTTCCTTTTCCTTTTGGGTACGCCTGCGAAAGTTTTCAAAATCTGCTGCTAAGCGGAGATTTTGATTTTTCAGTTCTTCTAGTTGAGCGGATGCGGCTTGCAACTGAGTTTTTAAAGCCTCTTTTTCCTCGGTTACCTGCGCCAGTTCATTCTTCCAAGGCTCGGCCGCGTCGGCAGTCGGACTGTTTGTTGAACTGCTGGTGACGGTAGGCCCCGACGCGTTTGCTGGGGTGCGATCGCCCTGAGCACTTTGATAAGCTCGAGCAAGTTCGAGCTCCCAATCCGCCGATTCGTTCGAGTTTTCTGGGGCCGCCGGATTTTCGCTTGCCATTGGCGCACCCTCTGGGGTGGCTTCCCCAGTTGAGTTAGGATCTTGATCTTGCTGTTTTTCCTCGTCAATCATAAAAGCTGCGCGACAGAACCCTATCAATTCTAGCAGATACAGTTAACCCGGTAAATCTAGAGGACTCGAATTGTCTGTGTATGGCACAATCTGAAAAGAGGCAAACTCGCCAGAGATCGAGACGTTGCTCAAAGCTTTTCATAAAATATTCAAATACCCGTTTAGATATTTACGTATAATATGGTCGCAATGGGGGCAACCTAACCTTTGTTTGTTCCTCGTTTTTAATTAACGCGATCGCCTTTACACAATTTTTATAAGTATATTTTGCTGTTAGCTATACTACAATATTGTCACCTCGGCAACTTGATGTTTCAAGGCTTACTTAAAACGATAGTCACTTAAGGTTACTATCGGTGAGGCTGTTTTTGTGGCAAGCTGCTGCTGGCATTTATTACTATTGTATGAGTTTTTAATTTCGGGAGAAAAACGAATTGGTATTGAGTGACTAAGTAGCGATATGTGTGCTTGTGTCACTGAGATACTATGTTGTTAATTTTGATACGAATTGGGCCTAGCTTTTTCTAATTTAATAAAGCATAATTAGCTTTAAATGTCGAATTATTGGCAAGCAAATGAGAGAAATTAGCTAGTCTAACAGAGGTGATTATTTGTATATTAAACTGATATCTAATTGGTGGACTTTCAACATTCATGAGCCGTTAAGCTTACGTCACAAAGGTTCAGACAACAAAGAAGAATTAAAGTAATATTTAATGCTCCAAAACTAGAGTAGCTCAAAATGGGCCCTGGGGACTGATGCAGCCGACGATCGGACACTGACCGATCGCAGATAATTAATCAAAATATATTTCACAAGGGCGATCGAGGCTTTCGTAAAAGCTATCATCACAGAACATAGGTCATCTTGAATTTAGTACAGCTAACCGCGCCACCACGGGCGCTGTAATTTGAGCAAACAATTTGGGAAAATAGAATCAGCCTGGGAAGGGGACACGCCCCACCCCGCTTTTCTCTCCCGGTACGGGAAATCCCAAGTGATGTGCTCTGACGCTATAACGAGAGTATCCCGCAAGTTAATCAGGTAAGTAAGCAACTTAGCACTCAACGAACAAGATTTGATTGCAAGCACCGGCAAATCCCTCCAACATCTCGTCAATTTGTGGACGAAGCTTAGAGGGGACTTCGAGCTTACACTTGAGAGATAGGGATTGAGCAAGAAAATGATAGCTGATCCACAAGCAAAGAATACGGGGGTTAAAACCCCGCCTTGGTTTTCCTCTCAGCACTCTTTGTGACTGAGTTTCCCACCTATTGAGTGTTTTTTATGACTAGCACATCCCCGCTGCGCTCCACATCCATAGTTTCTGTGAGCCAATTTCCTCCGGCTCTCACCAAGATGATTCTGTCGGGTTACGTCAACGGCGAGCAAGTGAAGCAAGCTCAAATTGAAAGCCAGAAGTCGGGCAAGCGTTTGACGGAGGTATTAGAAGCACTTACCGGGCAGCCGTTACCCCCAGAATTGCTGCGACTTTACAAGAAGCAGCAGATGTTTGAACGGAAGATAGTCTACGGGGTTGAAGCATTTGACCCGGAGATGAGCCAAATGTCTAACGAGCAACTCGGAGTTATGCTCGACGCGTTGAAGATTTCGATCGACATTTGTCACCAAGGTCGGTTTTTACCCGTAGCGAAGACTGAAACTGAGCCGGCGGCGGTTTTAGTGGCAATGGTAGATCCCGACAACCTCAACGCTATAGAAGATTTGCGGCGGATTTTACAGCCTCACGGCTTGGCTTTGCAGCGGCGGGTGATTACGCCGGATGATTACCAGGACATTACTTCTGCTTATCAAGACGAACAAGTTAAGAGGGAAGCTAAAAAAGCTGAAATCGAAAAACAGAGAAAGATGGATTTAGGGGAGGGAGATTTTGGCGAGCTCTCGCTAGAAGAGGAGAGCACTGACCAAGAAGACCTCGCTAACACGTTGGACGATGCAGAGGCTGCTCCCGTAATTAAGGCCGTAAATATCATTTTGGCTAAAGCTTTGTCGGAAAAAGTGTCTGACATCCACGTAGAACCTCAAGAAGAGTTCATGCGGATTCGGATGCGGAAAGACGGGGTGCTCCAAGAGTATTTCCGGTTTCCCAAGCAGGTAGTCGCATCGATTACCGCTCGTTTCAAGATTATTGCCAACCTGGATATTGCCGAACGCCGACAAGCTCAAGACGGGCGCATCCGCCGGGTGTTTGAGGGACGCACGGTGGATTTCCGGGTGAATAGCTTGCCTTCGCGGTACGGCGAAAAAATCGTGCTGCGGATTTTGGACAGTTCCAGCACTCAGTTGGGTTTGGGTTTGTTAATCTCCGACGAAGAAACTCTGGCTTTAGTGCGAGAAAGTGCTAGCCGTCCGTTCGGATTGATTTTAGTGACGGGGCCGACGGGTTCGGGCAAGTCCACTACTCTCTACTCGATTCTGGCGGAACGGAACGATCCGGGGGTTAATATCAGTACGGCGGAAGACCCGATCGAATATGCTTTGCCAGGAATTACCCAATGTCAAGTAATTCGGGAAAAAGACTTGACTTTTTCCAACATTCTGCGGGCATTTTTGCGGCAAGACCCTGACGTGATGCTGGTGGGGGAAACGCGGGACAAGGAAACGGCCAAAACGGCTTTGGAAGCTGCTTTGACGGGACACTTGGTGCTGACGACGCTGCACACGAACGACGCAGCCGGGGCGGTCGCGCGTTTGGCAGAAATGGGCGTAGAACCGTTCATGGTTTCGGCCGCTCTGTTGGGCGTGTTGGCTCAGCGTTTGATGCGGCGCGTTTGCGACAAATGCTGCATTCCTTACCAGCCTACTGCCGCAGAACTCGGCAAGTATGGTCTGTCGGCTTCTCAAGAAATTGATCTAACTGTTTACAAAGCCAACACTGTACCGGTGGAGGAAAGGAAGGAACTGGCAGAAAGCGAGCAACTTTGTCGGAAGTGCGGTGGCCTAGGCTACAAAGGACGGGTAGGGGTTTACGAATTCCTGAAGAATACTGAGCGGCTTCAAACTCTGATCACTCAAGGCGCTCCCACAGAGCAAATTAAGGAAGCAGCAGTAGAAGAAGGGATGAAAACCTTGTTGGCTTATAGCTTGCAGTTGGTGCGGGAAGGCGCGACTACTTTTGAAGAAGTCGAGCGGGTGACGTTTACTGACTCTGGCCTGGAGGCTGAAATGAAAGCCAAACGAAAGCAGGGACTTACCTGCAAAACTTGTCAGGCGGAATTGAAGCCGGAGATGCTGGATTGTCCCTACTGCTTGACACCACGCTTTTTGGATTGATTCGGCAGTTAACTGTTGACTGTTAACTGAGCTAGATTGGTCAATAACTATCAATTCGATCGAGGAGAGGTATCTATGGGTCTGATGATTGAAGACGTACTGGAGTCCCTGGTAGAGCAAGGGGGTTCGGACATACACATCCAAGCGGGGGCGCCTATATTCTTCCGAGTCAGCGGGAAACTAACTCCTCAGACGCAATACGGCGACATTCTGTCTGCTGAGGAAGTGCAGATCCTGATTTTCCAAATGCTCAACAATATGCAGCGCAAGCAGTTGGAAATGGAGTGGGAACTCGACTGCGCTTACGGCGTTCGGGGATTGGCTCGGTTCCGCGTTAATGTCTATCGGGAGCGAGGTGCTTGGGCTGCTTGTATGCGGGCTCTGGCTTCTAAGATTCCTAATGCAGATGCTTTAGGCGTGCCGCAGATTTTGCGGGATCTGACGGAAAGACCCAGGGGTATGCTGTTGGTGACGGGACAAACGGGTTCTGGGAAAACTACTACGATGGCGGCTTTGTTGGATCTGATCAACCGGACGCGGGCGGAACATATTCTAACAGTTGAAGACCCGATCGAATACGTGTTTCCTAATATCAAGAGTTTGTTTCACCAGCGCCAAAAGGGCGAAGATACTAAGAGCTTTGCTAATGCGCTCAGAGCAGCTTTGCGCGAAGATCCTGATGTAATTCTGGTGGGGGAAATGCGGGACTTGGAAACAATCGGTCTGGCAATTTCGGCTGCAGAAACGGGTCACATGGTGATGGGAACGCTGCACACTAATTCGGCGGGTGCAACGATCGATCGGATTTTGGACGTGTTCCCGCCAATTCAACAACCCCAAGTTCGCGCCCAGGTGTCTAACTCTTTGGTGGGAATTTGCAGCCAAAATTTGGTAATCAAAGTTGGGGGCGGCCGCTGCTGCGCTATGGAAATCATGGTAAATACTCCAGCTATGGCTAACTTGATCCGGGAGGGAAAAACTCCCATGATTTACTCCCAAATCCAAATGGGGGCAAAATTGGGTATGAGGACGATGGAAATGGCCCTCGCTGAACTTTACAAGAGCGGTAAAGTCACTTGGGAATCGGCAATGGCCAAGGCTTCTAAGGCTGACGAACTCGAACGCTTGATTGGTCCAGCACCTGTTGGCGCCAAGGTAGGAGCTCATTAATTCAGTCGGCAGTCATTAGTCAGGAGTCAGCAGACTGAATTAATGACTGATGACTGATGAGTCATAAATTTTAATAAATTTTCAGAGGTGAGCTGTGGCTACCAACGTTATCCGCCAAAAACCGAAAGGTGGCTTTGATTTCAGTAAGATTCAGGAGCAAATTGAATATAACCTTACCAGCCTTACTGTTAAGGATATGGCTATTTTTGCTCGTCAGTTTGCGGCTATGTTTAATGCAGGGGTGGCGATCGTGAGATGCCTTTCCGTGCTGCACGAGCAGTGTTCTAATGCTAAGCTGAAGCGAGCGCTCAGGAGCATGAATGCTGACGTGCAGGAGGGGATAAACTTGGCGGAGGCGATGGCTAAGTTTCCTGATGTTTTTGACCAACTGTTTATCAGTATGGTTGCGGCGGGAGAAGTCGGGGGGGTGCTAGATGAAACTCTAGACCGTCTGGCGGTGATGATGGAAAAAAATCACAAGACGGAGGCTGAAATTAATTCGGCCATGTCTTATCCGAAGACTGTGTTGTTTGTTGCGATCGTGATTTTTTTCGCAATGACCATATTCTTGCTACCAACTTTCGCTAAGATATTTAAGGATATTGGTGCAGATTTGCCGACTTTTACGCTGATAATGTTGGGAATTAGTGCATTTTGTACGGCTTGGCCTCCGATCCAACAGATAACAGTTATTGGGGTAATTATAGCGCTCAAAATTGCCTTCGATATGTACTACAAAACTCCAATAGGTCACCTACAAATTGATAGGATTGCGATGAAATTGCCTATTTTTGGCGATTTGATCGAAAAATCGGCTGTGGCTCGGTTTTGCGTAATATTTGGGTCGCTGACGCGATCGGGCGTTCCAATTCTCAATTCTTTGGAAATTGTGCGAGATGTGGCGGGGAATCAGGCGATATCTAATGCGATCGAATATGCGAGACAGGAAATTCAAGGCGGCGGCATGATCAGTATTGCTTTGCAAGAACAAGCTGTTTTTCCGGCTTTGGCCATTCAAATGATGGCAATTGGCGAGGAGACAGGGGAACTTGACAAGATGCTGATGAAAGTTGGCGCTTTCTACGAAACGGAAGTGGAAGAAGCAGTAAAAGGACTTACCAGTATGCTAGAACCTCTGATGATTGTGGTCGTCGGTGGTATCGTAGGTTCGATTTTGCTGTCGATGTATCTGCCGATGTTCGCAGTGTTCCAGAAGTTGGGCTAATTAGTTATTAGTTATTAGTTAGTAGCAATTAACGCATAACCAATGACTATTTCACTCGTCCCCAGGCTCTTCTTTGGCAGACTTTTGGAGGAGGCACATCCTCGATTAAAAGGAGAAAACAATTTGGAGGCAGAGCCTCCAAATCTTCCTTACCAGGGTCTTCCCATTGGTGAAAAATTACGAAAATGTCACAAAAGTCAAGTAGGATAGGCAGACAGATTTAACTGCTGCCTAATCCTGGCTTTAGGCTCCAGGGTAAACGCATCTTAATTTGAACCCAAAATATGCTACAGTTAAATCCGAGTAAATTTCAATGTAGTTATTGTAGTTAATGGGTGCTATCAATGGCAAAAGGTTTTACTCTAACTTTAAATCACCAACAAAACAAACAGATTCATTGCCTTCGGTGAATATATTAAATGCCAGTTTTTTAGAAAAATTTTCCAATTTGAAGGCTCCCAGAAGATAAAAAATAAAAAAATATTCAGAGATATTACAGGGGAATCGCATCTTAATTAAGGTATAATGGTGAGGGAAATTTTTCAAACATTTGACAGCATCATTCAAGCGCAGCTCGTAAACTAAAGAATGAAAATTGAGTGTGATGCTGATAGCCAGCTAAGCACGCTCGCTGGGGTTCCACCTAGTTAATTTATCTCCATCAGGTGTTCTTGCCTAGGGCGTGTTTTCAAACTATAACCACAACAGAATGCAGGCGATCGTAATCATGGCTGTATAATTGGCAGGCAGCTTCTCATATCGAATAGCACTCCGACTCCATTGCTTGAGTTGGTTGAGAGTACGTTCAACTATGTTCCGTTGCCGCTAGATTTCACGGCAGCCTTTTTCCATCTGCCTCAGTGAGGGATACCTGCCGGAAGTCCATTCCCAGTTTAACTGCTTGTTGGTCGCCGATACCGTCTCCACCGCAGCCCTGCCAGAGGCAGGTGCATTTTCGGTCATTTGTCAAGTACGATTTATACCAAATTAGATGCGATTACCCTACACTCATAACCAATAAATATGGTTCACTTTAACGTTGCCTTTCAACACTTTAACTCCTTTACCGATATTACCCTATCCCTGGCGAAAACTTTACACGAAATGGGAATTCCTATTTCTGTCGAACCTTCAACAATAGCCTCTCATCTCAGCCGCAATTCGACAGCGGAAGAAAACGACCTGCTAGAGAAGTGGATGAACACCACACCCTCAGATTTATTTCATATCAAATGGTCTCATTACTGGAAACCTTATTTTTTAAAAGAACTCAACGGACATCTCAACTTAGAACTTTTTGCGATTAATTACGAATTCGCCAAAAACACTGATGATTATGATTACTGGATTTACGATGCTGTTAACACTTCATCTCACAAACTAGCCGTCAGCCAATATTCTAAGAACGTTTTAATAAAAGCTGGATGTCCGGCAGCCAACGTATCAGTCATGCCTCTAGGTTTCAATCCTTTAATCTCGCAACTCTATTTGCCCAGACCGCAAAAAACCCAAAAAGATGTAAAGTATATTCTGCACATGACCAATTCTTTTGATTTGTATAGATTTGGCACGGATTTGGCAATTCAAGCTTTTTGTCAAGAGTTTAAAGATGATTCTAACGTAGAGTTAATTATCAAAGATGGTGGCAAAAATCCTGATGTTATAGTTGAACACCTCGTAAATATCGAAAAACAATTCGGCAAGTTCAAGTCAAAAGTTCAAGTAAAGCCTAAATTTTGTACTAAAGCAGAACTAGCTGATTTATACTTGTCAGCCGATGCTTTTTTAGCTCCGTTTCGCGGCGAGGGTTTTGCGATTAAAATTTTGGATGCCTTTGCAGCAGGTTTGCCCGTTGCTATGACTATGTACGGTGGTCCGACCGAGTACGCCAATGCTGATAACTGCTATCCCATTGCTTACGATCTAATTCC
>NZ_JAUBQU010000248.1:0-2832 GCF_036701435.1 Microcoleus sp. Pol12A5 | reverse complement strand
CAATCACCAAATCCGATTAGCAATTCTGAAGGCTCAACCGCCTCTATTTTCTCCATCCTTTACATAAAAGCACTACCGGATAATTCTCCAATAAGCCTAAGAGCATCATTAAGCTTAAATTGCTTTAAATATTGTCCAATGTCATGGGGAGAGTATTCTTTCCCTGCTCTAGAACCGTAAGTGATTATATTTTTTCCAGCGCAATCACCTTCAAATCTACTCATATTCTCTCCCGATCTAAAACTTAAGCTAGTATTGTACTACAATGTAGTACAATATAGTACATTTGTATGTATCACCATCACGTTTGGTAACGCTCTCTAATTATGTCTGATGAAAGAGGTTGAGTCAGTGATTATCAACTCCAATAGTTAGTAAGAAATGAAATTTTAATAACATCAGCAATGTATAATAAATAAATGAGTGAATAGGAATAGGTTTATGTTTCGGTAGAAATGTCAAATATTATACCTACTTGGTTCTTCTTATGTCGCCCAAGATTTTTTGATTTAAATAATTTCTTACTAACTTAATTTATGTGTTACTCAGAGGAAATTACTGATTTAATGCGAAAACATCATCAGTCTTTATCTGAAAAAGATCAAAGAAAATATGCAGCGATAGAAGCCGTAAAACTTGGTCGTGGTGGAATTATTTATATAGCCCGAGTTTTGGGAGTAGACAGGAATACAATAGCCAAGGGAATTAAAGAGTTAAAAAGTGAATCAGACACGACTTGTAATCAACAGAGAATTCGCCGACGTGGAGGAGGAAGAAAAACTAGGGAGTCTGAGATACCTGATTTAAATGAGCGTTTTTTAGAAGTCTTAAAAAATTACACAGCCGGAGATCCCATGTCGGAAAAAATTAAATGGACAAATCTTACCCAGCAACAAATAGTTGAACGTCTGAAAGCTCAGGCAACAAGAGTCAGTACAACAGTTGTTCAAAAACTGTTAAAAAAACATGGAGATGTGAAACGCCAAGCTCAAAAAAAACAAACAACCGGAGTAACAAATAATCGTAATGAACAATTTGAAAATCTGGCTCGAATTACCGCCGAGTATGAGTTACAGGGAAATCCAATTGTTAGTATGGATACGAAAAAAAAGGAATTTATTGGAAAGCTATATCGAGCAGGAAGTCTATATACTACGGAAGCTATTACGACATTTGACCATGATTTTTGGAGTTTGGCTGAAAGAAAAATAGTACCTCATGGAATTTATTATCTGCAACTTAACCGAGGATATTTAAACCTCGGAATCAGTAAAGATACGAGTGAATTTGCTTGTGAATCGATAAAAGTATGGTGGGTTAATTACGGAAAATTTATCTACCCTCAAGCCAATTCAATTTTGATAAAATGATCTGGCGGTGGCAGTAATAATTCTAATCATCATATCTTTAAATCAAACTTACAAAATTTAGTGGACGAGCTAGGAATACAAATTAGAATCGCACACTATCCCCCCTATACATCGAAGTATAATCCCATTGAACATCGTTTGTTTTCTCACGTAACCAGAGCCTGTCAAGGAGTGATTTTTACTCCTCTTGAGTTAGTGAAAAAACTCATGGCAAAAACTCATACTAAAACCGGGCTTTCTGTGGTAGTAAATGTAATCGATAAAATTTATGAAACTGGTCGAAAAGTAGCTAAGGGATTTAAAGAAACAATGAAAATTATTTTTGATGAATATCTACCAAAATGGAATTATCGTGCCGTTCCGACTATTTAGCAGACGCTAATGTTATTAAATTTTCATTCCTAAGCTTGTTGGGATGATTGTCCAACCTGGTACAGCACTAATCGATGCTCAAAGCATTGGCAGAAAATAGGAACCATCAATGTCTTATTCAATTAATCAACAAATCTTACTCAAAAGCCGCCCAGTTGGCGAACCCAAAGAGAGTGATTTCGCCCTAGTCGAAACCCCAATCCCAGAACCAAGAGAAGGCGAAGTTCTCAACCGCACGATTTACCTGTCCCTCGACCCCTATATGCGCGGTCGCATATAGGGGTCGCGAATCTTATGCTTCTCCCGTAGAATTGGGTTCCGTGATGGTCGGTAGCACAGTTAGCCAAGTGGTGAAATCCAACCATCCCCTATTCAGGGCAGGAGATTTTGTGCTCGGTTATGACGGTTGGCAAACTTATGGCGTATCGAAAGGCGAAACGTTGCGCAAGCTTGACCCCAATCAAGCACCCATCTCCTATGCCTTGGGCATAACGGGGATGCCGGGAATGACGGCATATTTTGCGCTGCTTGATATTGGGCAACCACAAGCAGGCGAAACAGTTGTCGTTTCTGCTGCCTCTGGCGCAGTCGGTTCTGTAGTCGGTCAAATTGCTAAACTCAAAGGCTGTCGGGCAGTGGGGGTGGCTGGGAGTGAGGATAAATGCGATTACGCAGTCAAAGAATTAGGGTTTGATGCCTGCATTAACCGCAAAACTCAAGACCTCAGTTCAGCACTGAAAGCTGCTTGTCCTAAGGGAATTGATGTTTACTTTGACAATACGGCGGGTCCTATTTTAGAAGCCGTTTTGCAGCAGATTAATCTTGGGGCAAGAATACCACTCGTTGGTTTAATCTCGCAGTACAACGCAGAAACTCCTCCTCCTGGCCCTAATTTGATGCCACTGTTGGTTAAACGAGCGTTAATCAAAGGTTTTCTTGTGGGTGATTACCAACACCGTCACGCAGAGTTTGTAAACGATGTTTCTCAGTGGTTGCAGGAAGGTAAGCTCAAGTATAGAACCCATTTGAGATCTAAGAGGCCAGCCTCTTAATCATCAATCTAATAAAACAAAGATTCATCTTGGCAGTG
>NZ_JAUBQU010000096.1:0-24377 GCF_036701435.1 Microcoleus sp. Pol12A5 | reverse complement strand
AAAGCCGTTCTCAAAGCTTGCTTGTCCGATCGTACATTAGATGAACAATAACTCAGCTAAGCCGCTGCTGGCAAAAATTCTCGAATTCGCTGCAAGTATGTTGCGGCATCCTCCAGCATCGGAAAGTGAGCCGTATTGGGAATTATAACAAATTCTACTTTTTTGCTGAGGGAGGCTGCTTGCTCTCCCATGACGGCCGGGATAATTTGGTCGAATTCTCCGGCAACAAGCAGTGTGGGAACACTCAGCCGCGCAAATTCTTGGGGCATTTCCTCGGCGGCTCTTTTGCTGACGGCCGTCACCATTGTACCTATAGCAGCTTGCTCGTCTGCCATTAAAAAATCCTTGAGAAACGCCAGACTGACCTCTCTGGGCAGGGAACGGCGCAAAAACCGGGCCATAAATAGCCGATCGGCAAAGGGGATCGATGCCAACCAAGACGGTCTAAATTTTACCACATAGCCACCAAATTTGTGAAAAGTTGTAAAGTCTTTTTCATCGTATTCAAAAATCCCGCTGCAAGTGAGAATTGCTTTTTCTACTTTTTCGGGGTAAAGGTTGAGAAATAAAGTAGCAATTGAGGCACCTGTGGAATGAGCATTCAGAAAGACGCGGCTTAAATTCAGAGATTCTAATAATTCCGCTAAGTCGCGGGCGTAGGTTTCGAGTTCGTAGCTGGACTCAGGAGGCTCTTTAGGCAAAGGCGATCGACCAAAACCTCTCATATCGTAGAGCAAACAATCAAAATCATCAGCAATAGCCCGTGCCGTGCTTTCCCAGTAGCGCGCTGAGCCCGCCCACCCGTGCAGGAATACCATCACTGGTTTCCCGCTGGGTTGGCCACTGTTATCTGCCGTTATCCACTCGTAATAATGTTCTACACCGCGAATTGAAATGAAAGACATGATATTGATTTTGGATTCTTAGATTTTAGATTTTAGATTTTAACTCATAATTGTTCACTAAATACCCAAATTCCCGACTTCTTTAAAAAGTCAGGAATTTTAAGACTACACCTATAAAAAACTCAGCGTTAACCTGCGTCACTCCTCTCAGATATGCGGTCAAAATTTTTACACATAGAAACCACCAGAAATCACAAAGCACTTTAATCTTGCATCTATCAAAAAAATCTGCGTTAATCTGCGTCAATCAGCCTACATCTGCGGTAATAAATTACCAACATAGGAAAGAACGAATCATAAATCTTAAGCAGCAGAAGCAGCCAGCCAAAATAAACCATCTACCAAAAGCGTGCTTAACACAGCTCCGCTGAAAGCGCGCCAGTGCAGTTCTCGATCGCGCAAACTCAGCAAACCCACTGTTAGCAGCACAGCGATTAAAACTAGAGCACAGCCTATGCCCCAAGGAGTTTCAATTTGACCGATCGCACTTTGAAAAATCGGCATAGCTAATTCCGGTTCCGCGTGCATCACTTGCCGCCAGTAGGGCATCAACCCTGTTAAATAAAAATATAAATCAGTAATGGCAGTACCCAATAGGGAACCCAAGTAAAAATATCCGCCAACTTTTCCCCAAGATTTGCCCAAGCACCAAATAGCAAAAGGCAAGCCAATTGATTCTATAGGTAGATGTAAAATTGGTTCCCATCTAAACCAGCCCCAATAGATAGAGCCTGCCAGCCAACATCCGGCAAATCCTAATAATAAATCTCCCCAAAGTTGTGTTTTGGGGCGGAAAATTAGAATTAAACTCACAACGAACCAGGGGATAGTTGACAGCAAACTGATAGTTGGATATAAGCGCACTAAGGGTGCTTGCACGAAGACTGGAATGGAGACTAAAAATGCTGAGGCGCTAAATATTAACCACTGTTTGATGCTGTTTTTTGTGCCTGAAGTGACAGAATTGTCGAGGCCGGCGAGGGTGGCAATAGGTGCGATCGCTGAGGATACTAAATTAAGATTAAACAACTGATTGGACTCCGTATTGTTTCAATAGGTGGACTAAAAATTTTGCTGCGGTTGTGGGTGCGACAGTCTCAATGCCGGCGGCGGTTTGGCTGACGTGCCAGCCTTTTGCCGTTTGGGGAGCTCGCCATAAATCCAAATGTTCGATCGCGGGATCTGCATAAAAACTCTCTCCACCCCCACCAAGAATTGCCGAACTCCAGTGCGTGAAGCGATCGTGGCTGATGCGGTGGATGGGAAAATTGCCCACCAGAGGTACTCCCCAACCGTCTAAGGCAAAAAAAGCCCCGACTTCGCCGCCAAGTTGCTGCCACATCCAAGCCGCCCCGATCGCCCCGGCTACTCCTGCCGAAAAGCTGACAAATACTAGACTTTCTCCAGCTAACTCTTCGCTGTACAAAAAGTGGAATATGTCAAGAGCTGAAAAAGGCGGATATTTATGAGCGGGAAAAATCTTGGCAGGCTCGACTATTTGCTGGTTTTGGCGATCGGCTGCCAGTCCCCAAAGCCCCGAAAGTCCAGCAAGGAAACAGTCAGTTAGCTTTGGTTCGTGCACTCCGGGGCAAATTACCAGTCTCATAGTTCGTCAAGAAAGTTAATATAGTTCGCAACATAACTTTATCATATGCCTACTATATCATATACTACCCCTGGGGATAGGGTGTTAAACTTATAATAGAGTCAAGTTTGAAGAGTATCCCCCCAAGTTAAAAGCTGGGAACGCTCCAAACAGCTTTAATCTGAGGCAAGGTGAGGGAGTCTTAAGAAAACATAAAACTTATCCCCCCCGGCCCCATTCCCTGTCAAGCTTAGCAAAGTCTGATTCTAGTTTTAAGCAGTTCTGTATTTAGATTTAACTTTTTTGGCGGCGTCGAAGCCCGGCCTACAAAAGCTTAAAGAAACAGGATTGTGAAAATTAGAGGCCTGCCAGCTTAGCTGCCCTACGAATTTCGGGTCAGGGTCAAAAAACCAACTTAGGACTGATGCTCATCAATCCGGTTTCTAGGATAAATAAGAGGTTTGACCGGGAAGTATGGGCCAAGAAACCGGGAATCAGCCCCGCGCACGTCAGTCGTGCGATCGCAAACAATGAAAAATCTCTCATTCACCCTTCATCCTGCCTGGATCTCTTAGAATAAATAAAATTGAGGAATACAAAGTGGTTGCTTCTCCAGAAAAAATCGAGTACAAAACATCTGCAGCACCCGCAAGTAACGATCGCGTTGCTGTATTGCTGATGGGTTACGGCGAAGTCGAAAGCTACGACGATTTTGCCAACTACAACGAACAAGCTTTAAATTTGCTTACGGCAAAGTTTGCGCCAGTACCACTTTGGATTTATCCGCCGCTGGCGAAGATTTTAGCAATCTTTGACTTGCACGAGTGGAGTCACCAACACGGTCAATTCGTTTCGCCGCACAATGCAATTTTTGAACAGCAGCGCGCCGGGATTGAAAAGAATTTACAGGAAAAATGGGGCGATAAAGTAAAAGTGTTCAAAGCTTTTAACTTTTGTGCGCCGTTTTTGCCGGAACAAGTAATCCCTCAAATTCAAGCAGAAGGATTTGACAAAATTCTGATTTATCCCTTGTTGGTAGTTGATTCTGTTTTCACCAGCGGCATTGCTGTCGAACAGGTGAATAAAGCTTTAGCACAAACCTTTGATGGTAAGGAACATTGGGTAAAAGGACAGCGCTACATTCCTTCTTTTTACGATGAACCTGCTTACATCGATTTGATGGCGCGTTTGGTGGAAGAGGAAATTAAGAACGATTTAGCTGTAGCGCATTTGCCTTCTCAGATTGGGATTGTGCTGATGAATCACGGTTGTCCGCACAAGGCGAAGGGCTTTACTTCGGGAATTGTGGAAAGTCAAGCTTTGTACGATCGCGTGCGGGAACGTTTGATGTATCGCTATCCTTTGATTTCGGTGGGTTGGCTGAACCACGACACACCGCTGATTGAATGGACGCAGCCGGATGCGACGTTGGCTGCGAAGAATTTGATCGATTTGGGTGCAACTGCGATCGTCTTTATGCCGATCGGATTTGCCACAGAAAATCACGAAACTTTGTTAGATGTAGACCACATTATTGAGTCTTTGCAGAAACAGCGTAAAGGAGTTACTTACCGCAAATTGCCTTGCGTTAACGACCATCCAGAGTTTCTGAAAATGGCCGCTGAGTGGGCAAATCCGCAGATTGAAGCGTTGTTGAGTGAGACTGCGGTTGCTGTTAATCCGAGTTTGGCTGCGGCGCACCGCGAGCACAGTCATTCTCACGAAGGACACGGGCATTCTCATGGCGGACACGGGCATTCTCATGGTGATCACGGGCATTCTCATGGCGATCACGGTCATTCTCATGGCGGGCACGGCCACAGTCATTAATTAATTGAGTCCTTGGGTGGGGGCGGGTTTATTATATTGTTGGTTTCCCACATAATGGTTGGTAAAACCCGCCCCTACAGGCCTGTAGGGGCGGGTTTTACAGATAATATTTGAGGATCACAGACAATCTAGATAAACCCGCCCCGGCTATACTAATTGAGTGCGTGAGTTCAGATTAATTGAGGTCAAAAGTCGATCGTCCTTTGGTGTTTTAGAGAAGGGGCGATTTGCTTTTTTATCATCAAACTGATAAGCTTTTCTGCATTAATACTGAGATTGATAGTGGAGTGCCTGTGGCGAACGAAGTTGGGTGACACAATTAAATCCCTACTTTCTGAGTCGAGGCGATATAATTGAAGCAGTTGCGGTAAAAATGAGAAAATAAATGAGAATTAGTCGTTTAGAAATTACCAATGTAAAAAGCTTTCAAGACAAAGTAGATATCCAATTTGATCCACAATTTAATATATTAGTTGGCCCCAATGGGGGCGGAAAAAGTAATTTTTTAGATATCCTGCTGATAATTTTAAAAATATTTTTTTTACATAGTTATTCGGTGAATTCTGGTATGGGAATTGGAGCGACGGAGATTCAGCGAGTGTTTTCATTTGATACGGCAGAGAATCATCTAGATAAATTCAGTGCAGATGCTTCTGATTCTAAAATTGAAATAACTTTTAAAGTAGATGCTCAAGATATAAAAAATATAGTAACAATCAATCAATATAAAAAACAAATAAACTCAGCTTTGGGTCACTACAAACTTCCATATTACTCTCCTCCAATAAGTGATGAATTTGAAAATTGGAAACTGGGTGAGCTAGCAGAAAATCAAGAGTTAGTATATTGCATAGTAAACAATGTACTGGTACAACCATCTTTGAATTCACGAGAATTAATTTATCTTAAATTTTTGAACTATTATGAACTGTTATCAATAGTTATACAGAGGGATATTGATTTGCAGCTTTTACCTCTTGATACTCGCCTTAGCCCAAAATATGTATATTTTTCGCCTTACAGAGGAGGAGATACGCTATTTCAAGTCAGCTTAGCGGGTCACAGCTATTATAATTTATTAAGTAATTATTCATCAGCTACGTCTCGAAGTACAACTTCTTTAATAACGCTAGCATCGATATACTTTGCACAAAAGATACGGAGGTATGAAAGGCTTGCCAGGACTCAAGGATACGAAAAAGATTGGGATGCAGATGAAGAAGTTAAGTTAGTAACTAAATATTTCAAGAAATTGGGATATTCATGGAGTGTAGAGCTTAAAGATGCAAACAGTAATACTTATGAGATTATTCTGCTAAAAACCCAAGAAAATACAAAATTTTCTTTACATCAGGCGAGTTCGGTAGAAAAAGAAATTCTAAATTTTTTATTGGGAATTTTTGCATTTAATATTAAAAATGGCTTGATTGTTGTAGATGAACCTGAAGTTCATTTACACCCTAAATGGCAATCTCTACTCCTTGACTTATTCTTTGATTTAGCTGATTTAACACAGAACCAATTTATTTTTTCAACCCATTCTCCTATATTTATTAATCAGAGAACTATATCGAAGATTGTGAGGGTGTATAAATCGAGTGGTAAAAGCACTATAAAAAAAATTCTTAAAAGCGATTTTAACGAAACTAAAGACCTTCTCCACATAATTAATAGCCACAACAACGAGAAAATATTTTTTGCAGATAAGGTAATTCTTGTGGAAGGAATTACCGATAGGATTTTTTGGGAGCAATTAATTAATATTTATAAGAAAGCCGAAAACAGTGAAATTATAGAAGTTTTGGAGGTACATGGAAAAATTAATTTGGAAAAATATCGTAAATTTATAGAAAAAATTGAGTTGGACAATTACATAATTGCAGACCTAGATTATATTTTAGACATTGGTAGTGAAGAACTCAATAAAATGTTTATAGTGGATTATCCAAAAATAGATCGAGAGGTTATTAATGCCAAAAAAAGTATTGATGGTAAAACATTGTTTCAGCAAATTGAAGAGGCTATAAAGAGTGAAAATTTCGACCAACTAACAAACCTTTGTAATTATATCAAGTCGAGAAAAATGAAGTTACACGAGAATCTAACCGATCAACAATTGCAATTATTGGAAATATTTATCACAGAAAAAAGGGAGAAGGATAAAATTTGTGTTCTTAGTAAAGGAGAAGTAGAATATTACTTGCCGGAAGGATATAAGAAATTAAACACACTTATTGAATTGACTAAAAATGAAAGGAAATTTAGAGATCTTATTATTCGTGAAGACTACCGAGAGAAAAGGGTAGAACTAAGTAAAATTATTTGTTCTATCCTCGGAATAAACTTACTACCAGACGAAGAGGTGGTTGGGTATCTTAGCCATCGCCCGGTTTCTGACTACCCGGGCGTCCAGGAATATAAATAAACCCGCCCCGGCTATACTAATTGATTTGCGATCGCCCCAACCAACTTATCAATCTCCGCCTCAGTTGTAAAATAGTGAACACAAGCCCGCACACAATCAGGATTAAGAATTGTCCGCACCATAATCCCCTGTTTTTCCAACAAATCGACAAGCTTTTTGTGCGGCATCCCATTAGTTAATCTAAACGAAACCAAACCAGCTTCCGGCGCCGATTTTCGCAAACATTCCACATCGGGAAGTTCCGACAAACGCTCCCAGAGATACTTACTTAAACGGCAGATTTCTGCATACCTTTCCTCGATCGTACCCCATTCATGTTGCAGGGCGATCGCACTCCGCAAACCCGCATACAAAGGATAAGCCGAAGTCGCAATTTCATAGCGCTGCGATCCAGACTTCCAGCCAAGGACTTTAGCATTAGCATCCGTCACAATTCCCCGCCAACCGATAAACACCGGATGCAAATCTGCCAAAGCTTCAGCACTCACATAAAGTCCGCCCAAACCTTCCGGGCCACACCACCATTTGTGACCAGTAAAAGCATAAAAGTCAACCCCCGATTCAATCAAATTCAAAGGCAAAACCCCCACAGATTGAGCCGCATCAACTAATACTTTCACTCTTGTTTGATGACACACTTTCACAATCTCAGTCAGAGGCAAAACTTGGCCAGTATTCCACAAAATGTGACTGATAACCAACAAGCGAGTATTTGGCCGCAAATTATCAGCAATCACTGCCACCGGATCGCCTTCATTCAAAGTTGCCGCCAACGGACAAATCGAAACCTCAATGTTGAAACGGCGCTGAAGTTCCATTACACTAGCTACAATGCCGGGGTGTTCGCAATCAGAAAGCAGCAAATGGTCGCCTGCTTTCCAGTCAATGCCCCATAGCGCAATATTGCAGCCGACGGTGACATCTTCAGTTATGGCGATGGTTTCAGGAGGTACAGCCAACTCAGATGCGATCGCACGTCGCGTCAGCATCGCCTCCTGAACCACCCAAGCCCCCACCTCCGCCGAAAACGGCCCCCCAAGCTGCACCCGTTTGTAAGCCTGATAAATCGCGTCTAAAGCAGGCTCAGGCAGCGGCCCTTGTCCGCCGTAGTTAAAATAAGCTTTATTGGCCAAAGCTGGGAATTGTTGCCGGTGATTGTCCTTTGTCATTTTTTTTGGGGAATTATTGATAGCGTTAATATTGAATAACTAATGCTGTGAATTTTATACCTTTTGCCGGATACTCTATGCCTTGCGAATACTAAATGTTAATAACTGACAAACTGCTACTTTCCTATCAGCGATGCCATCTCCGAGCTTTTTTAGACACTTGTGGAGACTGGAAACAACTAGATCCCCCCAGCGACTTTCTGCTGAAACTGATGCGCGACAGCGCCGCATACCAGCAGCAAGCTTTGGAACACGAGACTTACCAACAACCATATTATCCTAGAGGGGATTGGGAAGCCGGCGCGGCCGCTACATTGAGTTTAATGCAGCAAGGGGTCGATCGCATTTACCGAGGAGTTCTGATCCAGGGCGAATTCGGTCAAACCAACGGCGCAACAACTTCTCTGGTAGGAATTGACAGTCCATATTTCCCAGAATTTGGCGAAATCCCCGAAACTCCCGTTCATCTTTCATCCTCCAATCTACACTCTTCAAACATTACCCTGATCAGCCGCCCCCATTTATTAATCAAACAGCCGGGAAAATCAAAATTTGGCAATTGGAGTTATATTAATGCGGATATTTGGCTTAGCAAGCGACCAAAACAAGAGTATCAAATTATCGCAGCTTTTCACGCCCAAGTTTTAGCTTCCGTACAGGAAACAATGCCAGAGACTGCGTGGCTGATGCTGCGAAAAAAAGGGTGGTGGCAGGTGAATCTCGACCAGCGAACTCCTCAGATGTTCGAGATTTTAGACAACTGCATTCAGATGATAGAAAATCGGGATAAACCAGAGGTGTTCATTTCCCGGCAAAAGTGCAATCTTTGCGGTTGGTATACTATCTGTCACGCCGAAGCCGAATCTATTAAACATCTTTCGTTATTGCCGGGAGTTACTGCCAGCCGCTATGCGAGACTAAAAACTCTCGAAATTACTGATGTAGAAGCTCTCGCTAATGCTAGTTCCGCACTGCTAGCTGAGTATCCAGAATTCCCTGACAGAGTTGCTTTTGATGTGGTGCAGCAAGCTAAATCGCACTTGCTAAATCAACCGCTGTTGCGGGAAGAAGGAAGTTCGGCAACGGATTGTGTAACGGATGTAACGGATAGAAGTTCGGCAACGGATTGTGTAACGGATGTAACGGATAGAAGTTCGGCAGCTAACACTGTACGGGATTTAACAAACTTAACGGATGTAGGTGTGAGGAAAGAAGGAATAAGGGAAGAGGCAGAAGTTAATCAATTTATAACCATACCAGAACTGGCTGAGAAGAGTTTAGCAACAGTTAATTTTGTTCGGGGAAAGACTACAGAAAATAAACCTGCGATATCTTCTATACCTGCGCCAATTCTCCGCAAGAAACCAATTCCGTATTCCCAATCGGTCTTTTTGCCGATCGCCCCAATCGAACTCTACTTTGACATTGAAGCGGAACCCGAGTTAAATTTAGATTACCTCCACGGAGTCTTAGTTGTTGACCGATCCAACAATACGGAAAAATTCCACGGCTTTTTAGCAGAATCAGCAGCAGAGGAAGGTGCAATCTGGGAGCAATTTTTAGAATTAATGTGGACTTATCCCATTGCTCCGATTTTCCACTTTTGCGACTACGAAGTCAAGACTTTTAAGCGGCTGGCTAAACTTTACAATACTCCAGCTTATTTGTGGAAACCCGTGCTGAAACGGTTTGTAGATATTCACAAACAAGTGACGCAAAAAGCGATTATGCCGGTGGAAAGTTATGCACTCAAACCAATTGCCCGCTGGCTGGGTTTTGACTGGCGAGATGCTAAGGCTAATGGTGCTCAATGCGTCTGCTGGTACGACGATTGGCTCAAAACCGGCGATCGATCGCTCTTGGAGGCGATCGTCCGCTACAATGAGGACGACTGTCGTGCTACTTATGTAGTTAAAGAGTGGTTGACCAATTTTTTGCTAAATCATGAGCCGTGATTTTCTGATTTAACGAACCGCGAAGACACCAAGGGCGCGAAGGAAGAAAGGGAAGAGGAAGATAGGTAATAATGTATTTATTGGTAAAATGCGAAAGCTAGGAAAAGCAACTATATTTATTGTCTGTTTTTTGATGGCCGCAAGTGTTGCTATTTGGGTAAACCAATCAGCGCAATCTTTCGCCGTTACGAAAATAGATTTAATCGGCAGAGCAATATTTCCTACAGGTTCTCCGTTTCAGGGGACGGAAATTGGCGGACTTTCGGGCATTACTTATGATGCCGACAAACAAGTTTATTATGCCATTTCTGATGACCGCAGCAGCAAGGCTCCGGCGCGCTTCTATACTCTCAAAATTAACTTGGAATCGGGTAAACTGGAAAAAGAGCAAATTACTTTTACTGATGTCACTACTTTATTAGATGAAAACGGCAAAGCTTTTCCTGAATTAAGTTTAGATCCGGAAGGGATAGCTTTTACTGGCAATAGCGTGTTTGTTTCTTCTGAGGGAGATGTCGATCGCCAAATAAATCCTTTTATCAAAGAGTTCTCCCTCGATGGTAAACTCCTGAAAACGCTGGCAATTCCTGACCTATTTTTGCCCGACTACAAAGGCACTAAAGGCATCCGCAACAATCTATCATTTGAAAGTTTAACTTTAACGCCCGATCGCAAGTATCTATTCACCGCTACCGAAAACGCCTTGGTTCAAGATGGCGCCGTAGCTTCCCTGGAAACCGGTAGTCCGTGCCGGATTTTGCGCTACGATGCGGTGAGCGGCAATCCTGAAGCATCGTTTCTCTACATCACCGAACCGCTACCCGCTGGCGCGAATCCTGTGGGAAAATTAACTAGCAACGGTTTAGTGGATTTGTTGGCGATCGACGATAACCGCTTGCTGAGTTTAGAGCGTGCTTTCTCCCTGGAAACTGGCGTTACTGTTAAACTATTTGAGATTTCTCTGGAAAATGGCGATCGTATTGAAGCACTCGAAAGCCTCAAAAGCCGTCTCAGCGAGGTTTCTCCCGCTCAAAAACGGCTGCTGCTGGATTTGGAAACCCTGAAAATTCCCCTAGACAACATTGAGGGGTTGACATTTGGCCCCGCCCTGGCGGATGCTAACAGAGGTCTGATTTTGGTGAGCGACAACAACTTCAGTCCCCTGCAAGAGACTCAAATTTTGGGCTTTCAAATAAAAGTTCAAAAAACCTCTTGACAAAAGGTGAAGTGATAGGCATAATAGAAATTGTGCCTGAAAAAACGGCAAAACGAGGGACAGTAGTTCAATTGGTTAGAGCACCGCCCTGTCACGGCGGAAGTTGCGGGTTCGAGCCCCGTCTGTCCCGTTCTCTCGTAAATAGAAAGTTTAAAATACAAATTTTAAGCTTTTAGTATTTTATTAATTGAGTAAGGAGGAGCGAAATATGACTGTTACGCTCATTAACCCCTCCCCAGAAAAAACTACACAACGGGTGGTATTATCTAATATCAGTTGGCAGACTTACGAAAGCTTATTAGCAGAAGCAGGAGACAAGAGATCCTCGCGATTTTCATACTCTCAAGGAGTCTTAGAAATTCTCATGCCATCCGACTTGCATGAAACTATTAACTGTTTGCTCAAACGGATTGTTACAGCTTTGACTGAGGAGTTGGACTTGAAGATTAAGGGATTTGGTTCGACGACTCTCAACCGTGAAGATTTAGAACAAGGTGCAGAACCAGATTCATGTTTTTATATCCAAAATGTCGATCGCATTCTAGGGAGAAGGCTTGACATCTCAGCCGACCCTCCCCCAGACTTGGTAATTGAAGTTGATATTACCAGTCCTTCTTCTAATCGATTTGTAGTTTACACACAGCTAGAAATTCCTGAAGTTTGGCGGTATCGGGCACAAACTGTACAAATTTATCAATTGCAAAATCGGGAATATATTGCCTGCGATCGCAGTCCGACATTTCCCATCCTTTCTGTAGCAATGCTCAATCAATTCTTGCAGATGGCAGAAACTCAAGATGACAATGCCATAATTCGGTCTTTGCGTCAATGGGCGAACGAGCAGTTGCGATCGCCCGATCGGAAGCAATAATACTAAACTTAATTTAACTAATTCCTTTCTCCCACGGACGATCGACTCCCAGCAGCGCTCAAAGGTGCGAGGAAATAAAGGGCCGGGCGATCTGATATGTCAAAACCAGGACGATGGGGACGAGAATCGGAATAGCAACTAGCAATCCCCATTTGCCAAACCTAAGTTTTTGACCGTCCGATTTGAACAGGAAAATCACAGCCGCAATTCCCATAAGTATCCAGAGGCCGCCGAAGCCCATGAAGACTGTATAGCCTACATCTTGCATTTTTTTTGACCTTTAAAAGTAGTCCATCTTTAAGGTTAGTTGCAGTCTGTTTCTGCTGACATCTTCAGATAGACCGATCGAACTTATTAAATATGACTCATTTTGAGTTGGGTTGGCAGCGGCCCTGACTTTCGCACTCGATCCGCTGAGTTCGATCGCTCATAATTGTTGCTAAATCCGGCCTTCCCGTCAGCTTCAGCCGCCAGTCTGCCCAAATTCCGTACAGCCAATTGGCGATCGTCTCGATCACTGGTAACTTAGTAACTGCATAAATCCATCCCATCCCTAAAATCTCGTAGGTTCGGCGAAAAACCTCCACATTTTTAATTGCCGTACCGTCGGGTAATATTGCGTGAATTCGCCCCATCGCCGTTTCGTAGTCGATTCCGCCGTGGGCCTTCGGGTTGTAGCCATCATCCGCGATATCCACAAACGACACTAAACCTCGCCCCGCATCGCGTTTTTTCAAGAAATTAACCTCCCGCACGCACAGAGGACATTCACCGTCGTACAGTAACTCAATCTGCCAAGCAGGCGCAACAGACTTGGGTGAGGGCGCAACAGATTCGGAAAACTCGGTTTTAGCAGCAGACATAGGGAAATATTTTTTAATGTCGTCGATCGCACACAAACATTTTACAAGCATCAATACTTATCAGGTGCGCCTTGGGTACTCCTAAAGCAGTTATTTGTGCTGTGAAAAATAGTCCCAAAGGTCAATCCAGTCTTGGCCGCCCGCAAGCTATTATCATCAAGATGCCCTCTCCTGCCTTGCTGGAGAGTTTCGCCCGATCGCCCGATAGTCGAATATCAAACAATTCGAGGCAAAGCACCTGCCAAGCACAACTGTTAATTCAGCAACAAAATATAATAAAATTTAAAGTCTTAAACATCAGCTATTCCCCAACCAGCAAATCGCCCCCAATCTAAAAGCAAAAATCTACATGAATGTCAGAGTCCGTCTAGCCCCCAGTCCCACCGGAAACCTACACATCGGTACCGCCAGAACCGCCGTATTTAACTGGCTGTTTGCCCGCAACCAAGGCGGCAAGTTCATTCTGCGGGTAGAAGACACAGACGTAGAACGTTCTAAAAGTGAATACACCGATAACATCCTCGAAGGCCTCACCTGGCTAGGTATGAACTGGGACGAAGGCCCGAGTTTTCAGTCCCAACGTCTGGAAATATACCGCCAAGCAGTCCAAACCCTTCTAGACAATGGACTCGCCTACCGCTGCTACACCACGTCGGAAGAACTCGACGAAATGCGGGAAGCACAAAAAGCCAACAAACAAGCCCCCCGCTACGACAACCGGCATCGCAACTTGACAAGCAAACAGCGCGCAGCTTTTGAAGGCGAGGGGCGACAAGCTGTGATTCGGTTTATCATTGACGACGATCGCACCATCGCTTGGAACGACATGGTGCGCGACACCGTAACCTGGAAAGGTAGCGACCTCGGCGGCGATATGGTGATTGCCCGTGCATCCAGCGGCGGCGTCATCGGCCAACCCCTCTATAACCTCGCAGTAGTTGTCGATGACATCGACATGGGCATCACCCACGTCATCCGCGGCGAAGATCACATCGGCAATACTCCGAAACAAATATTGCTCTACGAAGCTTTGGGCGCGACAATCCCAGAATTTGCCCACACGCCGCTGATTTTAAACTCCCACGGGCAAAAGCTTTCTAAACGCGACGGCGTAACCTCGATTTCTGACTTCAAAGATATGGGCTACGTCCCCGAAGCTTTAGTTAATTACATGACTTTGCTCGGTTGGACTCCGCCGGATTCAACGCAGGAAATATTTACACTGTCGGAAGCAGCAGAATTATTTACATTCTATCGAGTCAACAAAGCTGGTGCAAAATTTGATTGGGATAAACTCAATTGGCTTAACAGTCAATACCTGCACAAAATGCCAGTGCCGCAATTGACAGATTTGCTGATACCTTATTGGTGGCAGAAAGGCGGTTATGAGTTTGACTTGGAGGCCGATCGCCCCTGGCTCGAACAAATAGCTGCTTTAATCGGCCCGAGTCTCGTTCGATTAACCGATGCTGTGGATATGTGTAAGGTATTCTTCTCCACAACGGTGGAATACGAAGAAGAAGCACTCGCACAATTGCAGCAAACAGGGGCTGCACAGGCTTTACAAGCAGTTGTAGAAGCGATGGAAAGTCATTCGTCCCTGACATCAGCGGAAGCTCAGAAAATCACTAAAAAGCTCAGTAAAGAGAAAAATCTTAACAAAGGGCTAATTATGCGATCGCTCAGAGCCGCTCTGACAGGTGCAATGCACGGCCCCGACCTGATAGAATCTTGGGTAATCCTTCACCAGCGAGGAACGGCTAAAACCCGTTTGCTTGATGCCATTAGCAACTTGAATGGGCCTGCTGTTGGTGTCGCGGACGAAACTCCTACCCCAGAACAACCACACGCAGAAACAGTCGCCGAAAGTTCTGCTACAGAACAGTCAGCAGTGGAGGTTTCAAAAGTCGAAACACCGACTCTTGAAACAGTCGAAACCCCGGTTGTTGAACCATCAGCAGCAGAGGTTTCAGAAGTGGAAAAACTTGCGATCGAAACAGTCGAAACGCCGACTGTCGAACAAGCAGTGGAAGTTACAGCAGTCGAAATACCGACTTCAGAAACAGGCGAAGTGTCGGCTCTTGAACCAACCGACGGGGAGGTTGCAGCAGTCGAAATACCGGCTCTTGAAACAGTCGCAGCAGCAGTTGAAATACCTGCCGCCAACCAGCAAAAAACTATTGCGAGTGGAGAAATGACTTCATCAAACGAACCAGAAACAACCGTTATCATCACCGAAGTTCCTGCCGGAAATGAAGCAGACAGTTCAAGCGGTACAACAAAAGTCATAATTACCGAAGAACCGCCAAGTCAGACCCAGCAGATCAAAGAACAAATTATCTCAATTTTGTCTGAGTTTCCAGCTTACATTGGCAGCTTTTACGAGCAGTACAAAAGTCCCCTGACTGTTATCGGTGTAATTGTAGCCTCGATTGTCTCTTTGAAAGTGCTTTTGGGCGTAATAGACGAACTCAACGACATCCCCCTGCTAGCACCCACATTCGAGCTAATTGGTATCGGATACACCGGGTGGTTTATCTACCGCTATTTGCTGCGATCGTCCAATCGGCAACAATTAGGTCAAGAAATTCAAGCCTTGAAAGAACAAATTTTAGGCAAAAAATCCTAAACTTTTGCTGTAATTTGTTGAATTTTTACCCGAAACTGACAATTGTAAATAAGTTGTCAGTTTCGGGTTTTTAAATGGTTGACTAATGACTAATCACTAAACCCCAGCCGCAGTAAAAGCCGCCCAATAATAAGGATTGGCAAAAGGATAGGGTTTGCGGTTGCGAATTTGCTGCAAAGATGCTTCAGCAATCAGGCGAGAACTTTGAGAAAGCCGATCGAACATTTGCGAAATTTGAGGTTGAAAATCCGCCAGCAGCACCTCCAATTCCTCGCCAGTCAAATCCCGCAGCCACCTTTGAGCGTCTCCCAGCGCGATCGCCACATCTCCCACCTGCAACCGAGAAAACCGTCCCAGATTTTCATAAAACTTGCTCGTCAGCAGCAGCGTAGAAACATCGTTCACCTTCCAAAGACTGCTAACCACACTAGAGGTGCCAGCATACAACAAACCCGCCGACAAGCCCACAAAATCTCCTCCAGCACCGCTAACTCCGCCGGCGGCAATTTCGCAACCCGATAAAGTAACTAAAAAATATTGCCGCAAATCCAGATTAAAAATTTCCTCTAAACTCAGAGAATCATTCCTCAAAAACACGGCGGATTTCAGAGGCCAAGCCAAATTAAGCAAACTCAAACAAGCAAAATGAGCGCATTTTTTCTGTGGCAACTGCCCTATTTGCTGAGGCAAATTTCCATTATTAGCAGACATTTCTTGGGAAAAAGCCTCTTTAATTGCCGGCTTATGGCGCACAACTTCTGTACTGGCAAAATACTGGGAAATATTGCCGATTTCAATGTTGCTGTAGAACGCATCTCTGGTAAAAGTTGGGATTGCTAAAAGGTGCTGCAAACCGGGTCTGTACCGACCGATAGCCGCTCCGCGAGCACTTTGTCTCAACAGCAATAGCTGACAGCTAGGAGCATAGCGAATTCCTCCGGCAAATCGATCGATCAAATAAGCCGCAGGCGCTGCAACGTCGCCAAAAGACGAACTTTGAGAAAAATCCGAAAGGCTGTAGGTCTCCATATCAAAACCGCTGCGATCGCTCCACCCAGACCTAAAAATTCCCCCATCCTCCTCAAACCCCTCTCTCCCCGCCAAAGGCAAAGCGTGGAGTGGCAAAGCGTGCAAAAATCGGTGCGGCACAAAAATCAGCCGATCGCAATTCTCCGGAATCAGCGCCACCACTCGATCGATTTCCAGTATCGCAGCCAAGCGTTTGAGGCGAGCCGGGAGATGATTGATCCAGCGACCTTTTTGTTCAGAATAAGCGCTGAGGTACTCCTGGGCCCAAGTTTCGGCAGCCAAAGCATTTTGCGGGGAACACAGGTGAACGGCGGGATATTGTGCACTCTTTACCACCACAAAAGCAACCAGCAACTCCCCCAAACTCGCCCACGCCACAGCAGCGCAATTGTCATCAGGCAACAATTGGCGAATTTGCTCGAAAGCGATCGGTTCAACTTTGTGAGCTAGGCTGAAGAAAGGATCGTTTGCCTGCACCTCCCGCGCAATCAACCTATCAAACTGCTTCCACAATTGATTTAAGTGCATGAAGTCCGAGTTCGGCACCAGAGAACCGCTGTTCAAACCTTGGCTATCGCCCTCAGAAATTAAGGTCGTGTTCGGCTCAGGTTCTCCCTGTTCTTGGTGCCGCTGTTCCCCCGCTATTTCCAGTCGCAGTGACTCTAACTCGCTTCGCACCGCTGCAGGAATTTCGGCTTTCGGAGTCAAGTGGCATTTAACCAGCAGTTCTACCAAATTCCGATTTTTGTGGCGTTCGGCGTATTCCAGAGCCTTAGCGTAATATTCAGGTTGGGTAGCGCCGAGTTCCAAGCAAACTTGCACCAGGCATTTATAGAGTCCCGCCCAAGTGCGGGTTAATTTGACTTTTTCGGTACTCGTCCGATCGCCAAAATCGACTGTATCAACCCCAACTTCGCAACGCAAGAATTCAACAGTATCGACCGCAGCAGTAAAAACCCCGTAAGCGCGAAGCAAGTCGCCTCGAACTCGGTAAGCTTGACCCAAATAAAATAAAATTTCAGCCCAGCGGTGGGGATAGGTTTCGCGAGTGTAGACTTGACAGGCGCTGTGATAGCAGCCGATCGCGCTTTCCATGTGCGACACATTTTCCGCCTCCGTCAGTTGCGAATAAGCTCTGCCGAGATAAATTTGCAGCATTGCCCAGCGGTTGGGATAGGCCTGCCTGGTGTAGACTTCGCCCGCATTTTGATAGCAGGCGATCGCGCTTTTGAGGTTGCGGTTTTTTTCCCCTTTCACGTGTTCGCAGAAAGCGCGGCCGAGGTAGGCACACAGCATTGCCCAGCGTTCTGGAGATTTTTGGCGGTTGCAAAACAGCAAAGCATTTTGATAGCAGGCGATCGCCATTTCCATATTTTCGGCTTTTTCCCCTTTCACCCGCCGACTGTAGATCCTACCGAGGTAAGTTTGGATCGAAGCCCAGGCTTCGGGAAATTTGATCCGGGTGTAGACTTGTAAAGCATTTTGATAGCAGGCGATCGCCATTTCCAAATTTTCCACCGGATCGCCTTTGATGCGATCGACAAACACCCGACCCAAATTCCTTTGAGTCGTCGCCCACTGCTGCGGAAAAGCTTCCCGAGTCCGCACCTGCAAAGCTCTCTGATAGCACGTAACCGCGTATTCGAGATTTTCAGCTCGGTTGCCCTGCGGCAACTCGCAGTAAGCATTTGCCAAATTATTTTGAGTTGTAGCCCAACGCCGGGGAAACACCTTGCGGTTGTAGACTTGCAAAGCATTCTGGTAGCAACCGACTGCCTGTTCCAGATTTTGGGCTTTGTCGCCCCGCAGCCGGCGGCTGTAAGCACGGCCGAGATTGTTTTGAGTGCTCGCCCACTCTTCCCCGAAAGTTTCGCGGGTGCGAACTCGCAGCGCGTTTTGATAGCAGGCGATCGCCTGTTCTAGATTGTCTGCCGGATCTCCCCTGAGACGCTCGCTGTAAGCGTTGCCTAGATTGTTTTGCAGCGTCGCCCACTGTTCCGGGTACTGTTCGGGCGTGCGTACTTGTAGGGCATTTTCAAAGCAAGCGATCGCCTGTTCGATATTTTGAGCCTTATCACCTTTGGGGCGATCGCTGTAAGCGTTGCCCAGATTGTTTTGCATCACCGCCCATTCTTGGGGAAAGTCTTTGCGGGTAAACACCTTAGCAACTGTTTCGTAACCGGCAATTTCGATTTCCAAGTTGTGAGCTTTGCTGCCGAGGGGAAACCGCCCAATTTTGTTGCTCAGATTGCCGATTAACGCTGCAATGCGCCTAGTCTCAGATTCTTTGGCAGCAGAGAACACCAAATTGGCCCAGTGGCGCAGCAGTTCTGCGAAATTCTGGTCGAGTTTGTCTAAATTGTTTCTCAGAAGCGAGTACAGGTGCTGCGAATCAGCACCGCGCGCGACTGCTTGCAATACTTCTGCTAAAAAAGCCAGATATGCTGCCCCGGTTGCGGGCAATTTATAATTCCCTTTTGCCGATTCTAAGGGTGCGATCGCCCTTTGGAAAAATTTTGCAGCTTTCAGCAAGCTTTCTCGCGTCAGTACCACTTCTTCCAAATAAAGCGTTTGCACGAACCCAAAGTCGATCGACTTTGGGTTCGTCCTCAAAATCAAATCTATTCCTGAGTCCCCAGGATTTTCCAGCAGCGCTTGGAGCATATTAACATCAGTTTTGCGACGCTGTTCGTCCATCGTGCATTCCGCCAAACTATTAACCATAGGAGCGCTGCTTCCGTGCAACCAAGTGAACTACCCACCGCTAAATCGTAGTACCGAATATAGTAGGGGCTTGTGTACTCATAGGCGAGGGCCTTAGCTTAGACTTTCGTCCAACCTTTGGTCTTACCTCGCATCCTAAAGCCGAAATGGCTGAACCTTCTTGCGCCTTTAGTATTTTGATACCTTCTGCTTTCATATTTATCCCTGCTTTCTTCTCGCGAGCGCGATCGGTAGCACAGTGAGGACAAGTCTCTTCCCTCATATCTAATGGCATCTCGGTCATTTGATAGAAACAATCAGAACAGAGTTTAGAACTGGAAACCCCTCTATCAATCTGGACTAAGTTCCCGCCTTTGCGTTCCAACTTGTAGGCTAAGAAGTTGGTAAAACTTTCCCAAACCTCATCCGATCTTGCTTTTGCCAAATTTTGATTGCGAATCCTGTTCCAGAAATGAAATTTTTCTACTCTGACCGCGAGTCGATCGCTGACCAACTTATAACTAAGTTTATGTAGAAAATATTGCCACAATTTCCTAAACCGCTCGCCTACCTTTGCCACAGCTTTTCTATATTTGTGTTCAGAATTACTGCTTTTATGCTGGGCTGTTAACTTTTGCTGCTGGTGCTTCAAGTTCTTCTCCTGCTTGGCAAAATGCTTAGAACTGTCATATTTAGATCCTTTTAAATTGCCAGCAATTCTACCTTGTTTTGTTTTATGGCTCTCAGCATTCTTGATTTTAGTCAGTATAGATACCAGATATTTATCGGAATATTTTTTACTAATAAGTGAAGTCTCAATTTTTCCCTCACTTAATCTATATCTCTTTATTCTTTTCCAGGTCATTTTCCTATAATTTAAAATTATAGTACGCACAAATTTAACTTTTTTAGAATTCTGAAGTAACAGTTTTTTAGCTTGATATGGTAACTTATAAAACCCAGCTATTTCATCAAAAAACTTTTTGTATGCAGTCGTTAAGTTGAGTGTAGCATCTTGCCAAAATTGGCTGTAACACTGACTTAACCCTACACTTCCCTCGGATTTTTTGATAGCAGGTAAAAGTATGTTGAGGCCGGAGTAGCCACGTTTTTTACCAGTTTTTTTATAAACTTTAATTGATTTATTTAGATCGTAATTAGACCACCAACGCGCACCCCCAAAAGTTGAAGCTACTGGTATTTGTTGATTTTGGGTAGGATACAAACGAACTTGGATAGCCTTGTGTAGCAATCAACATCACCTCCTTGATTCTTCTATTCTCTCACAATATACAGTTGACGATCAAAGCATTACGAAAAAATTTTGTGACGAGGATTACATATTTCTCTCTAGAAAGCGAGCCCCAAAATTACTTGAGGATGCAATCGTCGTCACCCCCCCCTTCCCACTATAACGGTACTCAGTTGAGTTGGAAGGGCGCGAAATTAAACCACGATTCACACCCAACAGACACTCACATAGGGAAACTAGCACCTACGATCGCTAATAGTATAATTTTGCGCGCTGCTCTTTAGTAAAATCGCAGTTCAAAACACCGTCAGTCTGTCAGGGCGGGTTTCACAGACAGTTCTAAATTTGACAAACCCGCCCTGACAGACTTGCAGCGGGGCGGGTTTACTTTTACCCCGATCGGACTTAGGCCAAAAAACCGGGCTTATGGGAAACTATTGGGTTTGGTAACGAGGAATCTCGAAAGAAACCCGGTTTCTGAGGAAGAGTGTGTCCTCGACTAAGTGAGTTATCTAGGATATGGCGCGAGTTTCAGCGCTACAGCTAACAAAAATCAACTCAGTAAATTTTACTGTACCGCTTGAGAACGCAGCGCTGATTCCACTGCCTGCAGAGCTCGATCAACTTCAGCGGCGGTGACAATCAGCGGCGGGACAAACCTCAGCACTTTCGGCCCTGCAGGAACCAACAAAACTCCTGCGGCGATGGCAGATTTGACGATATCAGCGGATGTAAGTTCGATGTCAGCTTGCAATTCCATCCCGACAATCAAACCCCAGCCGCGCACCTCAGCAATTAAATGCGGATATGCGGCCGCCAACTTGTTGAGCCCTGCTTTCAACTGTTCCCCGCGCTGCTGCACGTTTTCCAGAAGGTTTTCCCGTTCTAAAGTTTGGCAAACGCACAAAGCTACAGCGCAAGCAAAAGGATTGCCGCCGAAAGTGCTGGCGTGACTTCCCGGTTCAAATACATCGCAGGAAGATTTGCACAGCATAGCGCCGATCGGGATACCGCCGCCCAATCCTTTGGCAGATGTAAAGATATCCGGTTCAATGCCGAGGTTTTCGTAGCCCCAGTATTTGCCGCTGCGTCCCATCCCGACTTGCACTTCGTCGAGAATGAGCAAAATGCCTTTTTCGTCGCAAATTTCCCGAATGCGCTGGAAGTAGGCGATATCTCCGGGGCGAACTCCGCCTTCGCCTTGCAGCGCTTCCAGCATAATTGCAGCAACTTGGCGTTCGTCTTTGTCGAGTTGCTCGATCGCCGTTTCGATCGCACTAATATCGTTGTAGGGCACATAGTGAAATCCGGGAACCAAAGGGCTAAAACCCTTCTGATATTTAGGCTGTCCCGTTGCCGTAATTGTCGCCAAAGTCCGCCCGTGGAAACTCGCAACAGCGGTAATGATTGTCGGATTCGAGATATTTAATTTTTCGTGGGCGTACTTGCGGGCGAGTTTAATTGCCGCTTCATTAGCTTCAGCGCCGGAGTTGCAAAAGAAGGCTCTGTCCGCGCAAGAATGGTCTACAAGCCACTTCGCCAGCTCGCCCTGTACGGGGATGTAATAAAGATTAGAAACGTGGTGTAGGGTTTGAATTTGCTGAGTTACCGCTGCAATCATTGCCGGGTGCGCGTGTCCCAGAGTGCAGGTAGCAATACCAGCCACAAAATCGAGATATTCGCGGCCCTCGGTATCCCAAACGCGGCAGCCCAGGCCCCGTTCTAGGGCGATCGCAAAACGCCCGTAAGTCGTCATTACATAGCTGTCGAAGCTCTCAGAACTGAAGGGACTGGCTTCGGCTTGCACGCTTGGTTCTTTTAGTAAGGTTTCTGGACTCACGAATCGCTCCTTAACACATAATATGCAGACCTCGATTGTACGGTAAAAATCCAGGTTAGCGGTGCAGGCTGTTAGTTTTGTCATAAAATCATAACAGTAACCTCAATTAATCCCTCACAAATCTACTGATGAGTTATTACATTTCTCCTAACTTTCTCGATAAAGTTGCGGTGCACGTCACTAAGAACTTTTTAAATTTACCCGGGGTAAGAGTTCCCCTAATTTTGGGAATTCACGGCCGCAAAGGAGAAGGCAAAACTTTTCAAACCGAACTGGTTTTTCGGCGGATGGGCTTTGAACCGGTGATGATATCTGGTGGGGAATTAGAAAGCCCGGATGCAGGAGATCCGGCGCGTTTAATTCGCTTGCGCTACCGGGAAGCTGCGGAGCAAATTAGGGTGCGGGGCGAGATGTGCGCCATCTTTATTAACGATTTGGATGCTGGTGCTGGCAGGTTCGATACTACTACTCAATATACTGTCAATACTCAGATGGTCAATGCGACTCTGATGAATATTGCTGATAATCCAACTAACGTGCAGTTACCGGGAAGTTACGACAGCACCCCGCTGCACCGAGTGCCGATTATTGTCACCGGAAATGATTTTTCTACGCTGTACGCGCCGCTGATTCGCGACGGGCGGATGGAAAAGTTTTATTGGGAACCCAGTCGGGATGATAAAATTGGGATTGTTGGCGGAATTTTTGAGTCTGACAAATTGTCAAAAACCGAGATTGTGGGGTTAGTCGATCATTTTCCCGATCAGGCGATCGACTTTTTTAGTGCTTTGCGATCGCGCATTTATGACGAACAAATCCGCGAATTCATTCACAAAGTAGGAATCGAGCGAGTTTCCAAGCGTTTGGTAAATACTTTGGAAGCAGCGCCAGATTTCCATAACCCGAATTTCAGCCTCGCTCATTTATTAGAAATGGGCAGTTTGATGGTGGGTCAACAAAAGCGGATTAAGGAAATGCGCTTAGTAGATGAATACAACCAATCGCGGCTGTTTAACGTTCAAGGAACCCCCAATGCCCCTGCTGCTGCGCCCACGCAAAGTGAATTAAACGACCCGTCATCCAAATATTATAAGGCTTACGTTGAGCCAAGTTCTGAAGGTGGTAACGGTCATGCAGCGCGGCTGAGTTCCGAGGTATTGGAACAAGTAAAGCAGTTGTTAGCAAGAGGCTGCAAAATAGGCATGGAATATGCAGATAATCGCCGATTTAAAACTGGTTCTTGGCAAAGTTGCGCGACGATTAAAACTGAACAGGAAAAAGATGTGGTTGCATCTTTAGAAACTTGTTTGGCAGAACACGGCGGCGAATACGTGCGGCTGATTGGTATCGATCCAAAAGTCAAGCGGCGGGTAGTTGAAACTATTATTCAGCGGCCGCAGGGTTAAAGCTAAAGTAGTTAAAGTTATGAAGGACACAACAATGTTGTGTCCCTACAGGCAATATCTTCATCTCGCCGTAGACTACTGGACAGACAGAGATGATGCAAACCAGCGGCGAATTAATTCAACTTGGAAACGGTAGCCCTCACTAACTTCCTCAATCAATTCGCGTTGCAGAAGTAAATTGAGAGCATCGTATTTATCGGGAAAGTGTTGCAAAATAGTTAGTCTGCTGACTGTTGCCCCTTCTCCTCGTGCTGCCAAAAACTGCAAAATAGCTAATCCTGCTGCATCTGCTTGATTGCAGGGCTTGCGATCAAATTGCTTTACGTACTTAATTTTGAGTAGTTTCATAAATATAACGATCGCTAGAAAACTATATCAAAGAAAGGATTAAATAAATTATCGAAGGACTGCATCTGTTTTAACCCTTCTTCCTGCCAGTCATCCCCCATTTCCTCATCTTCCAAACTAAATAATCGTTCTCGACAAAGGATTTGCAGCAGCAGAGGCCAGCATTTACTTTGAGTCAAAATCCACTCGACATCCTCAGCCGGAAAAGGCATGGGCGAACTGGCTATCAACTCGCGCGCTTCAGCTTCAGTCATAGCTCCGAGAGTTGTGGTATTATTCCTCTTCTGTCACTCTAGGCAGAGTATAATAGGACAAAATCTCTCAAACCTGAGCTGGGTCTATGGTTAAGCC
>NZ_JAUBQU010000247.1:0-2898 GCF_036701435.1 Microcoleus sp. Pol12A5 | reverse complement strand
GGCTTAACCATAGACCCAGCTCAGGTTTGAGAGATTTTGTCCTATTATACTCTGCCTAGAGTGACAGAAGAGGACTACTGTTACGCTACTGTTACGCTCGAAGCTGAACTGGCATCACCAAGAATGTAGCATTGACTCCGCCTAAAGGCTGAAAAATTACAGGTGCAAGAGCACCGTTTAATTGCAGTTGAATTTCGGGAGACTGAGCAGTTTTCAAAATGTCAATTAAGTATTTCACGTTGAAAGCAATATCTATGCTATCTCCCGAAATCTGTGCGGGCATTGACTCTTTACCACAGCCGACATCTTTAGCATCTACAGACAAAGTAATTTCCTGATTCTCCTCGTCGATGCTGCATTTGAGAATATTATTTTTTTGGTCTGCAAACACGGCAATTCTTTCTACTGCTGCTAAGAACGATCGCCTTTCTAAGGTAATTTGCCGCTCAAAGGAGGGCGGAATCAACTGCCGGTATGCGGGATATTGCCCTTCCAAGGTGCGGGTTGTCAGCCGCTGGTCTGCCCACTCAAACACTACTTGACCGTGTTCAAAATGCAGGGTTACAGGTTCAGTCCACTGTCGCATCACCAGCATTCTTTCTACTTCCCGCAATGCTTTAGCGGGGACTGTCACCTCAAATTCTTCTTGAGTTTCTTCGCCTTCAGCTTTTTCATTTGCAGTTTGAACTACTGCCAATCTGTGGCCGTCTGTAGCTGCAAATTCCAAGCAATCTTGCAATACTTTTAAATGCACGCCTGCAAGTACCTGTTTTGCCTCGTCGGGGCTAGTAGCAAATAAAGTTCCTTTGAGTCCTTCTATCAAGGCTTCGGGTGGCAATTTGAGGATTGTTCCGGCTTCGATTGCGGGTAATTCTGGGAATTCTTCGGGGCCCATGCCTCTAACTTGGTAGCTGCCAGAACTGCAAGTGAGATATGCTACGGTGTCTCCGGCTTCGTCTTCTAAAGTAATCTCTCCATCCGGGAGTCTCGAAACAATATCGTTAAGCAATTTAGCGGGTATTGTAAAACTGCCGCCGCCTGTTACTTCTGCTGCGAAGCTGGTACGAATGCCCAAACTGAGATCGAAAGCTGTCAAGCTAACCCGCTGATTTTCCTCATCCGCTACTAAGAGCACGTTGGCTAGTACCGGATGTGTCGGGCGGGAGGGAACGGCCCGACTTACCAACGAGAGGTTGGCGTTGAGGTCACTTTGGGTGCAAACCAATTTCATGGTAGGAAGGTTAATTAACCGGATTTGAAACAGAAACAAATCGTATCACAGAAAGCCAGCGGGTCGGTTTTTCTGTGTGTAGGGCTTAAGCATGGGGCGCTTATTCCCGGTTTCTACGCAAAATTTTGCCTGTAAAAACGAGAAATCTTCGTAGAAACCGGGTTTCTGAGGTTAGCGCGCGTCGCGAACTATGTGTGTCGGGCGTCTAGGGCTCACCAGTTTTTTTTATTTATTTAATTATTTTTGTATCGATCGCCCTGTAGAAACTGTGGAAAAAAAGTTAATTGTTTGCTGGGCGTGACTTGTAGCTAAGAATTATATCGATTCCGGTTGCACTCCTTATCATTGTTGAGTGTTGACTGTTGACTGTACAGCGAGATCCTACTTTGCACGCTACAGTCCTTAAGCCTATGCTGTCACTTTCGGCAAAAAATAATCTGGAAGGCTTATAGCATAAGACTTTTACCAAAATTCTCGATTTGGGCCATTCTGTTAGAAAATAAACGCTCAAATGCTAGCTATATCTACAGTTAAAAATTTGGCTCTTATTTTTATTTTCCCAGAGTAACAGAATAGGGTTAAGAGCGTACCGCTTCGTTGCAGCAAGGGCGCAGATCTTACGAGCGATCGCCCAGCCGATGTGCGGACAGGTTCCAGTCTCACTGGGTTGGGCGATCGGCTGTTGACTGGGTGACAATGCCTCTGGAACCTTGATGATAAAAGCATTGAAGCCCATAAATGTCAAAAAAGATAGCGGATTATTGACAGCTTATTGACTTATAATATCGTCGGAGAGATCCTTGAACCTGATTCTCTACGATCCCCACTCTCTTTTCTTGAGTAACCAGGCGAAGATCCTTTCGCTGGCTCACTAAACTCAAAACCTTGACGCAGCATTGCTTTCAACCTGCTTGTCACCAGGTCGAGATCGGCTGGCGTTGATTCAAGATGATGTCAATTTCCTCGTATGACCTTGGAAGACTAAAATTCATCAGCCTTTGGTATTGGATATTTTATTGAGATAAATTATTATCAGTGCTGTAGAGCAAAATTGCTGGCACTGCCAGCGGTCAATTAGGAGAGGTGGATGAATTTTTCAGCAATACGTGAACAATTTTTGGCAGGCGGTATTGTCATGTGGCCGCTGCTGCTTTGTTCAATTCTGTCGGTAACGCTGGCGAGCGAACGCGCCCTATTCTGGATCAGAATTTACAGACGACAAAAGCAAGTTGCTCATGATGTTTTGCGGCTCTATCAACTCAATAACATGGTGAGTGCGATCGATAAGCTCAAGCAGAATGTTGACTTACCGATCGCCCGCATTTTCCTCAGCACGTTGCAGCTTGAAGAGGCGACACCTGAAGAATTTATTCTAGCGCTAGAAACCGAGGGAAAAATCGAAATTCTGCTACTGAAGCGGTTCAATCATATTTTTGACACGATCGTTGCGCTAGCACCATTGCTCGGTCTTCAAGGCACAGTATTTGGGCTAATGACCACATTTGCCTCGATTAACATTGGCAACCTTGCAGCGACAAATAAATCGGGTTTGACCGCAGGCATTAGCGAAGACTTGATTGCCACTTCTGCCAGGGTAAACGCATCTTAACTTTAACCCAAAATATGCTACACTTATATCCGAATAATTTTCTATGTAGTTTTTTGTA
>NZ_JAUBQU010000095.1:0-24958 GCF_036701435.1 Microcoleus sp. Pol12A5 | reverse complement strand
ACTTTGCTAACTCCCGGTACAGTTATCAATGCCCCAGAAATGGCGGTGTTAGCAACTGCCCAGTGCATTCAAGTTCCTGTGTATCGGCGGCTGCGGGTGGCAATTTTTTCTACGGGTGACGAATTGGTATCGCCTGACGAAGCTTTGGCACCGGGGAAACTGGTAGACTCGAATCAGTATGCTTTGACAGTTTTGTTGGCACAAATGGGATTTGAACCGATTCGATTGGGCATTGTTCCTGATAATGAAGAGGCGTTAAACAAGGCGATAGCCGGGGCTGTTGCGACGGCGGATGTGGTGCTTTCTACGGGGGGCGTCTCGGTAGGAGACTACGATTATATTGAGAAAATATTAGGGGATTTGGGAGGAAAAGTTCACGTTAGTTCTGTGGCGATTAAGCCGGGTAAACCTTTAACGGTTGCTGGGTTTAAACGAGGTGAAAAAAATCAGGATTCGCCGAGTTTGAGTTCGGATTGTCTCTATTTTGGTTTGCCGGGAAATCCGGTTTCAGCTTTAGTCTGCTGTTGGCGTTTTGTTGTGCCTGCTTTGAGAAAGATGTCTGGGCTTGCCCCTAATGCTTGGGGGCCGGAGTTTGTCAAAGCTAGGTGTAATGCTGAATTGCGATCGCCCGGCCGACGCGAAACTTATATTTGGGGTAAACTGCATTTAGTTGCCGGAGTCTGGGAATTTGAACCTGCTAGCGGCAGCCAAAATTCAGCGAACTTAATTAACCTCGCCAATACAAGTGGTTTAGCAGTTTTGCCACCAGTGGAAACCGGGATTTTACCAGGCGAATTCGTAGAGGTTTTAAAAGTTAGTCATTAGTTAGTTGTTATGGGTTATTTGTTATTGGTTCGGTATAAGTTACTGTAAAATGTTAACAACTAAGTAATCTTCCTTCTTCTTTCTTCATTCGTATTATGAAAATTTTAATTGTTGAAGACGATCCGATGATGCAACTGGGATTAGAGCAAGTTTTAGCGGATTCCCCAGAAATAGAAATAGTAGGACAAGCAGAAGATGGCTATTTAGGCGTAGCAGCCGCACTGAAACTCAAACCTGATATTATTGTGATGGATATCGGTTTGCCACGGCTCGACGGCATAGCAGCGACGCAGCAAATTAAAGCACAACTGCCAGAAGTTCGAGTAGTAATGTTAACTTCTCACACGGCAGAAACTGAAATTATTGCTGCCCTTTCTAGTGGGGCTGATGCTTATTGTATTAAAGGTGCTTCTGTAGATAGGCTGTTAGCAGCGATTGCAGCCGCAGCAGAGGGAGCTACATATCTTGACCCTCAAATTGCCCGGACGGTCATCGAACACCTCAAACCCCCGATACCTGCCTCTACAACTACTTTTGGTCAGTTGTCACAGCGGGAATTGGAGGTCTTAAAATTAATGGTGGAAGGTAACAGCAATCCGGAGATAGCAGCGGCGCTTTACTTGAGTCCAAATACTATTAAAACTCATGTTCGCGGTATTATGAATAAGTTGGCAGTGGATGACCGCGTGCAAGCAGCCGTTGTAGCGCTGAGAACTGGATTGGTGTAAAGAAGGAAGTTCGGCAACGGATTTAACGGATTTAACGGATGGATGTTGATGGAAGAGGGTAGTTCGGAAACGAATTGTTTGACGGACTTAACGGGGATCGGGAAGAGCTTCGAGGGCAGAATTCTTAGTGGCAAATTGCTAATTACCACTTACTAATCAGCAATTTCCAATTTCCAATTTCCAATTATCAATTACTAGCAATTTGAGTGATATAATGTATGTCTGAGTGGATAGAAATCGGTAAAATTGTAGCAGCTCAAGGCTTGGACGGGGAAGTGCGAGTCTATCCGGATTCGGATTTCCCGGAAAGATTTCTCGAACCGGGGAAGCGGTGGATTTTGCACCCTAACAAAAGTGAACCGGAGCCGATCGAGTTTTTGGGCGGTCGTTACATTCCGGGTAAAGGGCTGTATGCCGTAGAGGTAGAGGGTGTCGAGGACCGCGATGGTGCTGAGGCGCTGCGGGGCTGTAAGTTGTTTGTTGAAAAGACCGATCGACCTTACCTCGAACCTGATGAGTTTTACGTCCAAGATTTGATCGGTATGGAAGTTGTGAACCAGTTAACCGGAGAAATCCTAGGCAAGGTAAGTGATATTATTCCCGCAGGTAACGACCTTTTAGAAGTAGAAACGAATCTAACGCCGCCGGAAACTGCCGTCGCAGAATTAGAAAAGCCAAAACAGCCGGAAACTCCCAAAGCCAACGCTGACCCCAGAAATACCCGCAAACCACGGAAAATTCGCGTTAAAGAGCCTAAATCCACAAAAATATTGATTCCTTTTGTGGAAGAGATTGTGCCAATTGTGGACTTAGAACAAGGCAGAATTGAAATTGTGCCTCCTCCTGGTTTGTTGGAATAATATCATGTCCGGTCGCTCGACCGGACATGATATTAGTTATTAACAATTCCCAATCCCCAATTCCTAATGTCCACTATTATCTTTTCCTCTATTTGTAGACCGCACTATCAAGTAACTGATGGAAAGCGCGAAAATTGCAATCGCCAAACCAATCAAGTCGGCTGCGGTTTTCTTTTCCAGGTCAAGAATGATGATTTTTCGAGATACTGCTATCAAGGAAGTTACAATAACTAGCTCTACTTGAATTACGTGCTTTTTCAGATAAGCTGTAATATTTTCCAATATTTCTAAAGCAATTAAAACATTTAAAAATAACCCAAATATGACAAACAACGTGTCTTTTAACAAATCATCACTGTGGTTTACCCATTCTTTTCCTAAAAAAATCAGCAAATCGCAAACGCTGAGGAGAATTACCCAAATCATCGCGAGTGATAAAATTTTCGATATTATTACTTCTACACTTTCTGTAAAATGCAGAAATTGTTCCTCATTTCCTAACTTAGAAATTTGCCTAAATATTTTTTTCAGCATACCAGTGATTTAATCATCATTCTTGATGATTTTGTCATTGTTCGGTACACTTTGCAAGCGCCAAACTCTGCGAGTGCGTAGTTGCACGGCGGGAACCGGGCACTGGGGAAGGAGGCTCTCTCTGCCTGTTATATTTTATAGTTCGGGTCAGCTAGGAATCGATCGCACGCCCTCGAACTCCTAATTAATAATTTTTGCCATAAAAAAGCCTCAAACTATTGTCTAGCAATAGTTTGAGGCTTTTAAGGCGCGGTACGACCACTGAACTAACTATCTATTCTCCACAGAGAATGATTGTTTACTCTCAGCTTGCTCCGACGCAATATACAATATAGCTAAAAATTTAGCTCGGGTGGTTTAGTAGCGACGAGAATTGCCACCGCGATCGTTGTTACCCCAGTTACCGCTGTTAGAAGAACCACGTTCTTCGCGGGGTTTTGCCTTATTGACCTTGAGGTCGCGACCCATCCACTCAGCACCGTCAAGAGCCTCAATGGCTGCGGCTTCTTCGGCTTCAGTAGACATTTCTACAAAAGCGAAGCCCCGCATCCGACCTGTTTCCCGGTCAGCAGGCAACTGAACGCGCTTTACTGTACCGTACTCTCCAAAAGTTTGGTTGAGGTGCTCCTGCGTTACTTCGTAGGATAAATTGCCGACATAGATTGACATTGAACATTCTCCAGAATCAGAGTGTGTAGAGATTTAAATCCGGAGGAACGCCGATCGAACGAACTGTACTGCCGAAAATAAAGCCTTGTAAAACCATTATAGCACCTTGAGGTGCAAACGGCAATTGTCTGACTCGATTAATTAAAAAGAAAGCAGAAGCTATTCGCCAGAAGGCATTCTGCGGAAGCAAAAACCCCCAATCAAAGAAGGAAAAACTCACAATACATAAATTTACATAAATTTAATTTTCCTTATTCCCTGGCTCTGCCGGGGAAACGCAGTTTTTAGGCTGCGTAATGGCCTAACGATTTTAGGTTTTAGATCTGGGATGTGAGATTTAAGATTTATGTATAGGGTATGTCCGGATTCAAAATTGCTCGATCGAGAGAGGTTGTTACCCCAAAAAACGGATACAAGCCCGGGACTCCTGTCGGGAAGAGTGCAAAATTTTAGACTCTTGTTCAAGAACCCAGATTCATGTGTGGAGTAAATCTCCAATAGTTCGACTGAGCGCGATTGACTGAGCGCTCCCCAAACGTATCGCCGAACGTCCACCACGTTCCTCCCGATGTCTAAAGCCTGGGGCTTCCGGCTCGTTCTTCGGTGATTTGTAACATCCCGTAGTTGGACGGCAGCTCAAGAAGTGACGGCAAGGGTGGATTTTGCCCAATTAAATTCCCCAACTTCTGCGACAACTTCCGCAGCAGTGTCTGCCCCAACCAGGACCAACTGTACCGCACAAGCTTTTAACTCAGGCTGTTTGGAATCTGGACAGCTTGCAGCATGAGTCATAGCATTGGCTTCAGCACCTTCAGCCCAGAGAGAACCCCAGTGCATCGGTACAAATAGCGTACCTGGGGCGATCGCCTTTGTGACTTTTGCTGGAAACTGCGCCTTACCGCGGCGCGATCGAACTTCCAGCAAATCTCCCTCCTTAATCTGCAATTTGGCAGCATCGCGGGGGTGAATTTCCAAAAACGGATCGGGGTGCAATTGATTAATTTTCTCTGTTCTACCCGTCCGCGTCATCGTGTGCCAGTGTCCGTAAACTCTCCCTGTCGTCAACACAAACGGATAATTCGGATCGGGAGGTTCTGACAGTCCCCGGGAGTGATATGCCGAAAATCTCGCCCGCGCGTCAGGAGTGTGAAAACGCCTGTCAGTATACAGCCGTTTCGCTTCGTTCGCTGGATGCACACCCTCGTTTTCCCGGCAAGGCCACTGCTGGGGGCCTTGTTGGCGGATGTATTCGTGGCTCAGACCGGTCATGTCGCAAGGCTGGCCGCGCGTCAACTGGGCGTACTCTGTAAAAACCTCCGCACTGTTCTCGAAAGCAAAGTGTTCGGCAAAACCCAACCGCCGTCCCACCTCGGCGAAAATCCTCCAGTCGTCGCGGGCTTCCCCGGAGGGAGTGTCGAAACCGGGACAAAGCGTCACCCGGCGTTCGGAATTCGTCATTACTCCGGTTTTTTCGCTCCACTGCGTTGCCGGCAGCAGGATATGAGCGTAGGCCGAGGTTTCAGTGGGATAGTAAGCTTCTTGATAAATAGTAAAGGGCGATCGCAGCAAAGCGGCTTTAGTGCGTTCCAAATCCGGCATACTCACCACCGGATTGGTAGCTGCAATCCACAGCAACTCGACTTCGCCAGTTTCCAAACCGGTAATCATCTCCCAAGCTGTGCGGCCCGGATTCGGGGAAATGCTTCCCGGTGCGATTCCCCAAAACTCCTCGACTTGGGTTCTGTGTTCGGCATTTTTCACAAATCGGTAGCCTGGGAGCAAGTGAGACAGTCCTCCGGCTTCCCGCCCTCCCATCGCGTTTGGCTGGCCGGTGAGGGAAAACGGGCCGCATCCCGGTTTGCCGATTTGACCGGTCATCAAGTGCAAATTAATCAGCGATCGCACCTTTGCCGTGCCTTCCGACGACTGATTCATCCCCATCGACCACAGCGACAAAACCCGCTGCGACTGTTCCCAGTAGTTGGCCGCCGTTTCTAACTCGCCCACAGTAATGCCGCAGCGCGAGGCTACAAACTCCGGCGTGTAGCTGCTAATAACCTCAGCAAAAGCTGAAAAATTCGCCGTGCATTCTTGAATAAATTCAGCATCTATTGCTTGCCTGCCTAACAGCAAATATGCAATTCCGTTAAGCAAATCTATATCCGTACCTGGTTTAATTGCTAAGTGCAAATCCGCCGCTTCTGCAGTCGGAGTCCGCCTTGGATCTACCACAATCATTTTGACATGGGGATGCTTTTTGTGGTATTTTGCTAATCGATTGAATACGATCGGATGACATTCCGCTGTATTGCTGCCGATAATAAAAGCGCAATCTGTTAATTCTAAATCGTCGTAACAGCAAGGCGGCCCGTCCGAGCCAAAGCTTTGAACGTATCCAGAGACTGCTGAAGACATACACAAGCGAGAATTAGCATCAAAATTATTAGTCCCCAGACAACCTTTCATTAGTTTCTGGGCAATATAATAATCTTCTGTTGCGAATTGACCCGAACCGTAAACGCACAAAGCATCGGGGCCGCTGGTGCTGCGAATTGTTTGGATGCGGTTAACAATTGCATTGAGAGCTTCGTCCCAGCTAGCGCGGCGGAAGGGTTGGTCGAGACTATCTCGCATCATCGGATACATTAGCCGATCGCTCCGAATCGACTCTGCTACGGTTGCTCCCTTAATACAAACCATGCCCTGGCTCGATGGGTGACTGCGATCGCCCCGGACTTTCCAACTTTGTTTTTTGTCGGCTACAACTTCTAGACCGCAACCTACACCGCAGTAAGGGCAAAGAGTTTTTATAGTTTCCATCTGGTGATTTTAGATGCTAATTTTTGAAAGCTAATGGGTAATTCGTAATTTGTCATTATAGTCGGAACTGAGGGCTCCTGCAAATAACGTGTCAATCATTACTAAATTTCCGCATATATGCTTCCTAGAAACGGACAATACCCTGAGTTAAAATTACCCGCTTTCTTAAGAAAAATCGCGCTCGCTCTCGCTTGCATTCAGCTTTTTGCTGCTACTAAATCTTCCTCTAGTTGAGAAAAGTTTAACCTAACTCTTATCACCCCCAGAATGGGGGCTAGGAGGAATTATTGCCTAATTCACACAGCGCCCAGGTACTACTTTTGACCTAGTTGTTGATAGTAATGTGAGATTGAGTGCGGGAGTATTAGGTCGGCTATTTCTCTGATTTAACTTCAAATACGCCACCGTTGGTGGGGCTAAAAGTTACTTGGAAGTCAGCAGTTTTTTCAGCGCCTGCTGTGGCGCCGGCAGGAGTTTGCAAAACAGGCAGAGGAGTTTCTTTGACGAAATCTTTAGCTGCTTTATTTGTGGGATCGAACTGTAGGATATCGCCGTTTTGTTTTACTTTGACCCGATAAGTCAAGCTTTCAGTAAATGTCGGAGTTGTTCTCCAGGTTTGGTCGATTTGTGCATACAATTGCTTTCCGATCGCATCGAGTTCGGCTGGGTCAGAAATTTCTGATGTGGCACTGGTTGCTGCATTGGGCGCGGCGGCGGTGTTAGTGGCAGCAGCGATGGCTGCAGGGCTGGCATTCGGTGCAGGACTTGCAGCAGCGATGGCTGCAGAGCTGGCATTCGGTGCAGGACTTGCAGCAGCGATGGCTGCAGGACTTGCAGCAGCGATGGCTGCAGGGCTAGCAGTCGGTGCGATCGAACTTGCTGGGATTTGCGGGCTGGGGGGTGAACTCACAACCGCCGCCGCAGTCGCCGCCTGCGGTGCAGTTTCTTCTAGTTTCGCTTGCTTTAGCTGGCTAGAAACAACAGACATATTGACGGCAGCTAAAGTAACCATTGCTACGAACCACGAGGCTGCCAGGAGGCCGCGTTTGATCGGCGAAGCTTCTGGGGGTTCGGCAACGTGAGACACAAAAGGTGCAGGTGCGATCGGCCTGTCAGCAACCGCAGGCTTTTTGCTAGCAGGTAAAGGCATCGGTAGCGCGACGGCTTCTGTCTCCGAGTCCGTTGCTTCACCTTCTTCGTGGTGCGCGTAGCGAGAAAACAGGAACTCCAAAGCAAAGTTACGCAGTTCGTAGTATTTCGGGTCTTCCATAATCCGCGCCCGGTTGCGGGGACGGCTGAACGGAACGTGCATATCTTCGCCGATGGAAGCTGCTGGCCCGTTGGTCATCATCACGATGCGATCGGCCAAAAACAAAGCCTCATCAATATCGTGAGTAATCATAATGACGGTAATTTTTTCCTTCCGCCAAATTTTCAGCAATTCTTCCTGCAACTCTTCTCTGGTAATCGGGTCTAGAGCTCCGAAAGGTTCGTCCAAAATCAACAGTTTGGGACGAGTTGCCAGAGCTCTGGCGATCGCCACCCGCTGTTTCATCCCCCCGGACAATTGGCCCGGTCTTTTGTTACAAGCTTCGGTCAGCCCGACTAATTCCAAGTGTTCCTTGACGATCGTATTGTGTTCGTCTGTGGACTTTTCCGGGTAAACATTTTCAACGCCGAGGTGAATGTTTTCCGTAGCAGTCAGCCATGGTAGCAGCGAGTAGTTTTGAAACACCACCATGCGATCGGGGCCTGGTTCAGTAATCTGCGAACCTTCCAGGGCTACTTCTCCGTTTGTCGGCCCGTTAAATCCCGCAATCATATTCAGCAAAGTTGATTTGCCGCAGCCAGAGTGACCGATCAAACAAATAAATTCGCCTTCATTAATAGTCAGGTTTACACCGTCGAGAACGACGTAAGGGCCTTTAGGAGTTTCGTAGACTTTCGATACGTCTTTAATAGTAAGAAAGCCTTGCTTGGGCGTTTGAAGTGTGGTTGTTTGGGGGGTTTTGAGAGTTTGCATATTTTCAGGAGGGGGATTTTGGGTTGGGGAATTAGACATGACAACTTTCGATTGAGAATTTGAAATTAGGGAGTTAGGAAGTGGAAAATGTGGAGTCTTGTTTCCTAATTTCTTGCTCCTCATTCCCTCTTCCTATTTGCTGGTTATGCTGGCAGTTTGATGGAACATTGACTGCCTATTTGTTCAATTAAAATTTCTTCAATGCGGAGGGCGCGCTTAATTTTGACATTTTGAAGATACTGGATCGGGTCGTCTAGATTAAACACAGTGCCGTCAAATAGCTCGATCGTCCGGCGATCTCTGGCGATATCCGGCAAACCCAATTCGCGCACTGCTTGACCGAAAACATCGGGCCGCAAAACTCGATCGACCACTTCCACCCAGTTTTTCGGGAACGGGATCAGCCCCCAGCGAGCCATCTGCGCCATCACCCACACCATTTCTAGGCGGTCTGGACAATTGGTTTTGTCAACGTAGAACTGGTTGAAGTTGTAGAGCATTTCTGGTTCTGCCTCCGTACCGGAGTTGTACGGGTCGAGGAACCCCGGACGGATATCTTTCGGATCGGCGCCGATGTATTGTTCTTGGCTGATCAATGCTAGGACTTCTTCGCGGTTGCGGCGGTCGTCGCAGTAGTCGCAGGCTTCCAAAAGCGCTTTGACGAGGGCGAGGTGGGTTTGAGGATATTTCTGAGCCCAATCTTCGGTAACACCGAGAACTTTTTCGATGTGTCCGGGCAAAATATCGAGGGAACGGGCCATGACAAAACCCGTACCGCTGTTGACTGCGTGGGAGTTCCAGGGGTCGCCTGAACAGTAGCCGTCAATGTTGCCTGCTTTTAAATTCGCTACCATCTGGGGGGGCGGAATCACGGTCAAGCCCACGTCGAGGTCGGGGTCGATACCGCCGGCGGCCAGCCAGTAGCGGAACAGCAGATTGTGCATGGAGGCGGAGTGTACCATGCCCAAGGTGTGAACTTTATCGGGACTCTTGGCGATCGCGGCTTTGAAACCCTCTAATGTCCGAATGCCTTGTTTGTAAAGGTCTTTGCTGAAAATAATCGAATTGCCGTTGCGAGACAGCGTGAGGGCGCTACAGACGGGCACAGGGACTTCACCGTCGAGCCCCAACAGCATACCGATCGGCATTCCTGCGACCATCTGCGCCGCATCCAGCCGTCCTTCGGCGACTCCTTTGGCGATCGCTTTCCAGCCCGGTTCGCGGCTGAGAGTAACTTCTTCCAAGCCGTGGGCTTTGAAAAATCCTTTTTCTTTAGCTACTACTAAGGGGGCGCAGTCGGTGAGGGGAATAAAGCCGATGTCGAGGTTGATTTTTTCCAGGCCGTTGCGGGCGATGACAGCGGGCTGTTGTTTGGCCCGGCGCTGTTTGACCCGCTTTTGCTGGTTGAGGAAGTAAACCATTTCGTTACGCAGCGCGTAGTAACTCGGATGGTTGACAACTTCCATGCGCTTGCGGGGGCGGGGAATGTTCACTTCGAGGATTTGCCCGATTTGCGCTTCCGGGCCGTTGGTGAGCATTACAATGCGATCGCTCAGTAATAAAGCTTCGTCCACGTCGTGAGTAACCATCACGCTGGTGACTTTGCTTTCTTCGCAAATTTTCATCAACTGGTCTTGCAAACCGCCGCGAGTTAAAGCATCGAGGGCGCCGAAGGGTTCGTCTAGCAACAGCAATTTTGGGCGAATCGCCAGGGCGCGGGCGATCGCCACTCTTTGTTTCATCCCCCCAGAAATTTCGCCCGGGCGTTTGTCAGCGGCGTGTCCGAGTCCGACTAATTTAATGTGGTGTTCGATCACCAACTCGCGATCTTCTTTAGAGTTACCGCTGTAAATTTCCTCTACCGCTAGGGCAATATTTTCGCGCACCGTCAGCCAAGGTAGCAGCGAGTAATTTTGAAACACCACCATTCTATCCGGGCCTGGGTCGCGGACTTCGCGCCCTTCTAAAGTAATCCCGCCCTGACTTGCTTTGTCGAGGCCGGCGATGATATTTAGCAGCGTAGATTTGCCGCAGCCCGAGTGTCCGATTAAGGTGATGAATTCTCCTTTTTTAATTTTAAGTTCGATATTTTTAAGAGCGATGTATTGCTCTCCATTGGGCAAGTTAAATACGCGGTCAACGTGGTCTACTTCAACAAATACTGACATGGTAATTTTAGGTTAGTTTGTAATTTGTAAGATGCTGATTATTAATTGGGCATTGGGCATGGGGCATTGGGCATTAATTTACGACTAATTTCTACCAGTTTGTAGTTGGCAACCATTCCCCATTCCCCATTCCCCATGCCCGATGCCAGATGCCCAAATTCTATTTCTGTTCTTCCGGAACTACTTTGGAAGCGATGAAACCAACGATTCTGTCTAAAATTAAGCCAACAATTCCTACATAAAGCACTGCTAGAATAACTGCGCTGAGTCGAGAACTGTTGTAAGCGTCCCAGATGAAGAAGCCGATGCCGACGCCGCCGACTAACATTTCCGCAGCTACGATCGCCAGCCAAGACAAACCGATACCAATTCTCAAGCCAGTGAAGATGTAAGGAACTGAAGAGGGGAGCAGGATTTTCCAGAAGTATTTTTGATTGGGGAGGCGCAAGACGCGGGCGACGTTTCTGTAGTCTTGGGGTATTTGTTGAACGCCTACTGTGGTATTAATTAAAATCGGCCAAATTGCTGTAATTAAGATTACGAATAGTGCTGATACTTCGTTAGCTTTTACCCCCATGCCTTCAAAGGGATTGAACTGTTGAAATACTGCCAGGGCGATCGGCAGCCAAGCCAGGGGGGGGATAGTTCTGAATACTTGAAACAGCGGGTCTAAAGCATCGAACATTAAGGAGTTTGTGCCGATCAGGATTCCCAAACTGATGCCGAGAACTGCTGCTAGAGTAAAGCCGATCGCCACCCGCTGCAAGCTAGCCAAAATTTGCCAGAACAAGCCTTTGTCTGTACCGCCGTTGTCGAAGAAAGGATTGATAATCAGATTCCAGCTTTCTTGGACAGCTTTGATTGGCCCGGGCAAGGTGGATGAGGCATCGTGGCAGAGGATTTGCCAGATTATGAGCAGAACTGTAATTGCTACCAGCGGGCGGATGATTTTTCTGCGGTTTTTTTGAACCTGATCCAGAACGAAATTTACTGGATTTTTGCTTTTAGTAACAGCGAGGTTTGTTGCCATTTTTGTTTTGCAGTATTGTGAATAATCGATTATTTGTAGATACTTTGAACAGAGTTGAGCAGGTTTTGACCCTGGAACGCACCCTGCGTTTCACTCGGCCCAACACCGTCAATTTTAGGTATTTGTCAACTGTCAACAGTCAACTGTCAACAGTCAACAAACTAATTATGCTTTTTTGATTGCCAGACCATTCAGATATTCTTGTGGTTTTTCTGGGTCAAACTTTACGCCGTCAAAGAAGGTTTCAACACCGCGAGAAGTGGTAGTAGGAATTTGGGCGGCGGGAACGCCAAGTGCTGTCGCTGCTGCTTTCCAAATATCTTCGCGGTTAACTTTATCAACCGTGGCTTTGATGTCGGTAGTTGCCGGCATATAACCCCAACGAATATTTTCAGTTAAGAACCAAGTATCATGGCTCTTGTAGGGATAAGAAGCATTATCAGCCCAGAATTTCATCGCCACTGGGCTGGCAGCTTCAATGCGGCCGGTACCGTAGTCAATTTGACCCTTAGAGCGACCGATAATATCTGCTACTGGCACTTTTAACCACTTATCTTGAGAGATTATTTGGCACATCTCATCGTGATTTTCTGCCTTGTCGCACCACTGCTGGGCTTCCAGTACGGCCATTGTTATTGCTTTAGCAGCTTTGGGGTTTTTCTCAACCCAATCTCCTCTTAAAGCGAAAGCTTTTTCTGGGTGGTCTTTCCAAAGTTCTCCGGTTACTAACGCGGTGTATCCTACCTTTTGAGTAACTAGCTGAGCATTCCAAGGTTCGCCTACGCAAAAGGCTTCCATGCTGCCAGATTTCATGTTCGCTACCATTTGGGGCGGGGGTATGGGAATTACGGAAACATCTGTATCTGGATTAATACCGCCGGCTGCTAGCCAGTAGCGCATCCACAAGTCGTGGGTGCCACCGGGAAAAGTTATAGCAATTTTTTGATTGGCGAGGGCTTCTTTGAGAGGTTTGCTGTCAGTACCTACTTTTAAATCTAGGTATTTTTTGCTGAGGGAAATTGCTTGACCGTTAGTATTTAACCGGGCAACAATGTTCATCGGCACTGGCTGATTGCCTTTGGTAATAGTGCCTAATGTCATTTGGTAAGGCATCGGGGATAAGATGTGGGCGCCGTCAATCCCACCTTTTTCGGAACCGAGTTCTAAGTTGTCGCGAGTAACTGGCCAAGATGCTTGTTTGGTAACTTGTACGTCTTTCATCCCGTACTTGGCAAATAACCCTTTTTCTTGGGCGATGATTAAGGGTGCTGAGTCGGTGAGGGCGATGAATCCGAGTTTGGCTGCGGTAACTTCTGGGGCATCGGCAGGGTTGATGTTGACTGCTGGTGCGGCGCTGGGTGATGCGCCGCTGGGAGTTGCGCTAGAGGTGGTGGAAGTGGAAGCGGAACTGCAACCGTGGGCGAGAAGGGTGCCGGCTGCTGTTGCTCCAGCGGTGATGATGAATTTTCTTCTGGAAAGGTTGCTCATTTGTCTTGAATTGTTGTTGTACTTTGAGATCGTGGAAATGTGAGATGTGAGATTGATTCGCGACCTTCGCATCGCATCTCACATTGTGAGATTAGGCGTCGATCGACACTTTGCCGATCGCCCGGGCGCTGCAAGCTAAAATGAACCCTGGTTCTAAGTCTCGGGCCGCGTCGGGTTGGCTGTCGTAGACTGTTTGGCCTTCTAGGAGTTTCTGCTGGCAAGTGCCACAGCTTCCGGACCGACAATTGCTGTCAAGTTCGACTCCGGCCCGTTCGGCAACATCGAGAATGAACTCATCTTCGCTGCAAGGAACTTCTTTGCCCGATCGAGCGAAAATGACAGTAGATGTCTGAGGTTTTGCTGCGGGGACTGCCGTTTCGTCCCTGTCAACCGTCAGTTGCAGTTGCCGGTTCAGCACAGCTACATCCCCTGTAATCTCTTTGGGAACTGCCCCAAACTGCTCGACTAACAATTGATGCAGCACTGGTTTGAGGTCTTCGCAAGGGATGCTTTTTTGGACGCAAGTACCCAAATGAGCGTCTTTTCCGACCGTGCCTCCCATGTAAATGTCTACACCTTCGAGGGTTTTGCCATTCTTGCGAACTTTTGTTCCCATCAAACCGATGTCTGCTACTTGGGGTTGACCGCAGGAATTGGGGCAACCCGTCCAGTGAATTCTGACCGGTTTGGGAACTGACAGTTCGGCTTCGAGTTCCTCAATCATTGCCACGGATCGGCTTTTGGTTTCGATGAGGGCAAAGTTGCAAAACTTGGCGCCGGTGCAGGAAACCAAGGCTCGCGTCAGCGGTGCGGGATCGATCGAAAAACGCTGCAACAGCGGTTCTTTGACCAGCGATTCAATCCGCGAGTCGGGAACGTTGGGAACAATCACGTTTTCTTCCACAGTGAGCCTGAGCTCGCCGCTGCCGTAAACCTCGGCGATTCGGGCCAAATCGAACAAATCGGATGCTTGCAGCCGTCCGACTGGAACGTGCAGCCCTACATAGTTGAGCCCTGATTGTTTTTGGGGGTAGATGCCGATGTGGTCGCGTTTGTCCCAGGTGATTTCATCTTTGGGCGCGGCGGCGGGCAAAGTGCGACCTAATTCTTGTTCGACTTCGGCTCGGAATTGTTCGATTCCGAGTTCGTCAATCAGCCACATCAGCCGCGATTTTTGGCGGTTTGCTCTCGGGCCTTGATCGCGAAACACAGTTAAAATTGCTTTGCACAAATCTACAACGTCGCTGGGACTTGCCCATGCGTTGAGAGGAATTGCAGCTTCGCAGCGTTTGGCAGAGAAGAAACCGCCGACTAAAACGTTAAAGCCGATGTTGCCATCTTTGTAAGCGGGTACGAAGGCGATGTCGTTGATTTCTGCGTGGACTGAGTTGTCGCGGCAGCCTGCGATCGCAATATTAAACTTTCTCGGCAAATTTGAAAACGCGGGGTTGCCTTCGCCGCTGTTCGTAATCATGTCTTGGACTTGGTTCACCAGTTCCCGCGTATCTATCAGTTCGTCGGCGTCCAGGCCCGCGACTGGGGAACCCGTGATGTTGCGTACGTTGTCCATGCCAGACTGGATGCTGGTCATGCCCGCTTCTTTGAGGCGGCGGAAGATGTCGGGTACATCTTCAATGCGAATTCCGCGCAATTGCAGGTTTTGTCTGGTGGTGATGTCGGCGCTGCCGTCGTCGCCGTAGCGTTGGACGATTTCTGCTAGCGTTCTGGTTTGATTGCTAGTAATTATGCCGTTGGGCAAGCGCAGCCGCATCATGAATTTGCCGGGAGTTACTGGCCGAAAGAAGATGCCGAGCCATTTGAGGCGGTGCTCGCGATCGGTTTCGTCCATTGCTTCCCAGCCGATTGTGGCGAAGTGGTCGAGTTCGGCTTTTAATGCTAAGCCATCTTTTTCGGCTTTGAGTTTTTCAAACTTGTTCAGGCTCGCTTGGGCTTTGGGCTCTACTGTTTGGGTCATGGGTTTACCCTCGCTGCTGGCTTGTGTGGGGAGGTATTGACTTGGAGCATAAAGTGTGTGTTTCCTGCTAACCTTAGTGACTGTATGGATTTAAAACTGTATATTTAGTTACTAGATGGAATTTCTTTTAAGCATGGTTGGTCTTCTGTAAACTTGAGCTTGACTGGGCGCTGGCTCGAACGTCGCCAAACTATTTACGGTTATAGTTGCTACCGATGATTCGGTCGATCGCTGCGTTTCGATGCACCTTTGTTATGAGCTAATGTAAAGCCCACGATTGTAAATATTCGTAGCTATTTTTACAAAATATTGAGTTTTATGAATATTTCGCATAATGCCGATGCGTTTTATACATGGGAAATGGGTAAAGACACCCAAAAAACCGAAAAATCTCTCTAAATCTTTAGATTTACGACGGAAGAGGTGGAAATTGGAATATCTAAGATTAATGTTGTGAGTGCGATCGCAGACTTAAAACAAGATCGTCACAACATTAGAGCGGTCGCTGTCACACAGTTGGCCTCAAAACATCACATTATGTGCTATGCCAGCGTCACTATTAATTTTCGGAGAACGAGAGATGATATAAGCATCGAATTCAGGGAATGTCTCATGCTTTTAGTTCAACTTATTCCCGGCGCTATTTGCGAAATGCTTGCCTCTGTTAGCGATACGGGTTGTTTGACTTTAGCCGATCGCTACGGCTTGATGGCCGCTGTTTTGGACGACTCTCTCGACGAGGAATACAGACTTTCAATTAACCGCCTGCTGCGTTCTGTAGTGAAGGGAAGAGTCAAGATAGTCAACGAACTGTCGGTGATATGTTAACAGCATTTAAAAATTTGATTGATTTATGCAGGGCTGCAAGTGCAGAGACCGCCGCCCGAGTTAAAAGGAACCCACGATGGCTGCTGCGGATGTAGGGCCGGAAGTTTATTGGCTGTTGTAAAAACGTGGGATCGCTCTTGCCGTATAATTTTTTTGATTATCCAATTCTCGCTTTGGGCAGCACTTACAGAAAAAGTGGTGATTCACAGTTTTGACGCTCTATTGAGAGCCTGTTGGGTGGAACGCTGATGGTAAAATTATTAAAACTGCTGTGCGCGATCGGCATTTGAGGAGTTGGAGGAATGAAGTCATCCCAACCCACGTAATTATAATTATTAGACATCTCCATAAAACCCTGTCTTGAACAGGCAGGATGCCTGTTCCACAATAATTATTGGGTAGGTCTATTGAACAGGGCTGGAGATGACACGCAAGTTATGAAAATTATTAATCAAAAAATCGAAATATTCACAGAAGCAGGCATCGGCATCTACAACATCATGCCCCTTTTTGTCAAAATTCATTGGTAATTGATAAAAACTCAATTAAGTCGAGCGGCAGGAAAAAACAATAATATCTTGTAGGGACCGGTAAAGCCTAGATCTTGAATCGCGGACAGTTTATTGCTGCACTCAACCGCCTAAAACTGGTAGCTGGTTTATTTTCACCTATACAAGGCTTATGCAGCCATACTTTATATTGTGCCTGCATAAATCCTGTATTTAGTTACTGCCATTGGTTAGTTTTTTTAACCAATATAGTTGATATAATGCGATCGCCCGACCAAATTTTTAGCAATATTTTAATATTTTCCGCCGAAATATATGATTGACTGAAAATTTAAAATAGTCGAGCGAGCAGACTTGACAATTTAAGAATGATTCCCAGGGAGCATTTTATGAAATCCATTGCTAAAAACACCATCCGCTGTACTTACTCAGTGGCTATTTTCTGTGTCCTTTTCGCAATACAGCAACAAAAAGCTACAGCAGCAACGCTATCTAACGGCTGGAATTATGCGATCGATTCCTTCAACGACGGCGTGACAGGACCCCAAATAGGCGGCGGGGAATTTGAATTTTACGGCATCGCCATTAAAGAAACATCAGATACAGCTTTCATCGCCATCAATTCTAATCTAAGTTTAGCAGGATATGCCGACCCACTAGCTCAAAGAGGCAACATCAACTACGGCGATTTATTCTTCAGTTTTTCCGGTCAAAACTTCAATACAGCTAACGCAAACGGCAGCTTGTTTGGTATCCGCTTTGCCGAAGGCAATGACTCCGGCGTGGCGACAACAGGCGTTTACACAAATGTTACAGCGAACAACGTCACCCAAACTAACTCTGGCTTTAGCAATTTAAATCAATTCAATACGGTAGTGGAATCTCAAGGCGGAACCCCATCAATGGGCGATTTAGCTGCCACAGATCCCTACTTTGAACAAACAGGAAACTTGACTATTCTCAACTCAATGGCTACGGGTACAAAAGTAGGAGAAATCAATTTTTTAACGCCAGCAACTTTGAGTGTCCTCGGTCTTGATTTCGGTCAGTTTAATGTCGTGGGTTCTCAAACAATTGGATTCAGTTTCAATAAATCATCAATGTCTTCGGGGAACTATATTGCTAACTTTTTTGCCGAGTGCGCTAACGATGCGATCGCTATTCAAGGATCGTTTGAGGCTGTACCCGAACCTTCTACTTGGTTTGGTACTTTACTAGGATTGAGCTTTTTAGGTATTGGCGCTGCCAAACGCAAAAGTAAGCGCAAGATTTCCTAAGTTAGGTAGGGTGTGCATTCAGTACCTTACGAATAGCTGTTATGCACACCTTACTAATAGCCGTAGTACCTCACAAATTACCAACAGTAGAGTAGATTATGGATAGATAAAATGCGCCCAAACATTTCCATCTGGCCCAGCAACTTGATTGACGTAACTGTAGGGATACATCAACTTTCTTCCCTCAGTATCGCTGTAACCAGTGAGTGCATTTCCCCAAGGATCTTGCACGATATAACCCTGAGAATTGTAGCCAATTACAGTAAGAATGTGACCGGCAGCAGTAAAATCTCCGGCTAAAACTACTGGCCGCCGATTTAGCAATTCCGATCGCACCTCTGCCCACGTGCGAGTCGTACTAAAACTCGTCTTAAACCCGTAGGCTTGAATCAGCGCCGAAAGCACACTGTGATCCGTTTGAGAACCCTGGCCGGCATAATCGAAACACCACTGCAACAACTCATCCTCCAACTGTCCGCCCCACTGAGAACGAATGCCGTAATAATAAAGCACCATTGCGATCGAAGTTACGTTGCAAGTAGACCAGTCAAAACGCGGATTGTCCCGCTGCGAAAAATACGGCACGTTCAATTCCACATTGTTCGGAACCGGATCGAAAATTTTATCTCCCCGCTTGAACTGAACAAAACTAGGAAAAACATAACCTGTATTGCCAAAATTAGGCAGTTCTTCAGTCAGGGAAACTTTCAAGTGAGCTCCTTCCGCACCGTAGCTGTTCACGCCGTAAACTCGACCTAAAGGCAGCGTAGTTTTCTCGCTAATGCTCAGGCTACCAGAATCTACCGGCCGTTTTTTAAACACAGTTGCTTGCAGGATTGTCATCGTCAAAGCATCGGGGTCAAAGGGAACTTCTTTGCCGTCTTTTTTAATTTTAACGTCCTGCCAGTAAATAAATCCGATATTGCCGAAACCGGGAATTGGTTGGGCGAGAGTTACTCGGAAATGCCCCAAAATGCAGGCATAACCAGTGATGGCATAGGTAGTGCCTAAAAGTAGGTCAGCAACTTGATTGGCAGGCAGTTTAGATGAATCTTCGGGCTTAGCTTTAATCTGAGTTGTTTGAGTTACCAACAGTTGAGCGCTGACGTTGCTATTGGGTACGTCAGCCAGGTTAAATTTTAGGATTTGAGTACCTTTGGCCAACTGAACGTCGGGTTCATAAAAATAGCCAAAAGTGCCGATCGGCCAAATTGCTGAATCCAGAACCACCTTGAGATGCCCGTCAATAAATCCGTATTTGCTAACTGCCAACGTCTGGCCTGCTTTGACAAAAACTTTTTGCTGATTGTTGAGCCGGGAAGAATCAAGGGGAGCTACCTTAAACAAAGTGTCAGAAACTATCTTTAAGGTCAAACCTTGTCCGACAGTTAGCGGATCGGTAGTTACGGTAATGTAAATTATTTGGCTGCCAGTAACGTTGCCTTTGCTGTCAGTTGCCCGCAACCTCAGCCACCTAGCTCCCGCTACGCTAAATCCTTTAGACAAATTAACTTGCCAAGTGCTGGTCTCTAGGTTTAAAGTGACGGTTAGGGGAAATGTATCCTCAGCTATCACGTCAATTTTTGCTGCTTGTTGCCGATCAAAAGTACCCCGAAGGACGATCGGCTGATTTACTAAAACTTCTGACGGCCCTTGATAAGTTAAATTCACAGCGGGATTAAAAGATTTGCCACCGCGGCTGAATTGCACAAAATCGGGATAAATGAAACCCGTATTGCCAAATTGCGGCAAATTCTCGGTCAGCGAGACTTTAATGTGGCTTTGTTCGATCGAGAATCCGGCAATTCCGTAAATCATTCCCGCCGGCAAGGTAGTTTTTTCTTGGGGTGGCAGGCTAGCGGCATTTATCGGCCGCTTTTTAAACACAGTCGTTTTGATGATTGTCATCGTAACTGCATTTCTATCATACTCAATTCCCCTGCCGTCTCGCAAAATTTGGACGTGCTGCCAGTACAGAAATCCCGAAGTTCCTAGGTTAGGAACTGCCCGAGCAAAAGCGACTCGGAAATGGTTTTCCACGCAAGCGTAGCCAAGAAGATTGAAAGTTTCTCCCAGGTTAAATTGTAACTTCTGAGTCGAGCCTAAAGTTCCAGAATCTACGGGTGTGAACTTTAACCAGGTCTTTTTGATCACCCACAGTAACTGCATTCCAGGCGGCGGGACCGGCAACTCAGCGCGATCGAATATGAGAATTTTTGCGCCTTTGGTGATGAGTACGTGTTTTTCGTAGAAAAAGCCGGACTTTCCTACCGGATTAATTGGATTATTTAGTTGAACATTCAGATGTCCGTCTTCTAACTCGTAGTCAGTAATTTGATAAATTTTCCCTGCTGGTATGTCCGCTTTTTGCAGCTCGTTGAGATTGCTCGCGGGCAGTGTTCCGGCTTTAAATTTGGTATCTGTGAGAGTAATTAACGTGAAAAATTGAGCGGGTGACTGAGAAGCAGGATTAACTTTGATGTTAATTGTTTGTTGGCCGATAACTTTGCCGGTCTTATCAGTTGCCCTCACCTGCACTGTGCGAGTTCCGGCGCTATCGAATCCTTTTTCTAAACTGATGTTCCAAATGCCTCTAGAGAGATTTATCCCCACATTCAGGGCATTTGAGCCTTCTGCTGCTGAAATCGCTGCCACTAGATTTTTGTCAAAAGTGCCAACTAAGACAGCGGCTCTATTGACCTCAATTTCTCGCGGGGCTAAGTAACTTAAAATAATGTTGCTGCTTGTCATTATATATCCCCCTACCTACTTCATTATTCAGCTAAAGCAAGGATAACTTCTGATTTTATTAAACACAATGACCTGAACTAGGACAAAATCGCCCCTATATTCACCCTACGGGCGGTTAATGCCTTTTCCAGCATAAGTTTTTAATTATTGGCGGGAGTGGCGCCACAAATCTAACTTTAGGCGTACAATGAGCGTATTAACCGAATATATGCCTGGTTGAGAGGATTTCTGGTGTAAGTTTTGAGGGAAGGAATTTAGTTCGAGTAAGTTGCTTCCCCCTGTACCCTTAACCCCTCACTTGCTGAGTCAGGACTTACGAAAAAAACCCGGTTCCTAGGAGAATATTGCTTATAGCAACGAGCCATCTAGGAAGAAACCGGGTTTTTAGCCGTTTGGTGCGTGCAGGAGTGTTAGTGCGAGCGGCTAAATTTCGACTAAACTGCGACTAAACTATGGTGACCAGAATATCTTGGGCGTGAGAGTCAACTTTCAGATTTTCTCCTTCATAAACCTGAATAATTTTGCCGGTACCGTCGATGACAAAAGTAACGCGCTTGGCATAATCGCCTTTCTCGACATCGTAAGCTTTGGTAATGGTGCCATCAACATCTGCTAATAGCTGGAAAGGCAAACCGTATTTCTCTGTGAACTTTTTGTGCGATTCCTCGTTGTCTCGGCTGACACCGAGAACTACTATATCTTTTCCCTTGTATTCTTCATGGGCTGCTTTGAAGCTTTGGGCTTGTCTGGTGCAGCCTGGGGTGTCATCTTTGGGGTAGAAATACAAGATTACGGTTTTACCGGCAAATTGGGACAGGGAGACGGTGTTGCCGTTGGTGTCTTTGGCGGTAAATTGAGGAGCGGCACAGCCAATTGGTAATGTCATAGTTTGATTTCTCTTGTTTGGTTTTTATTGCAGTTCCTCAATTTATTTTACTTGGTTCTGTGCCTTTTCAAGAGACAATTGCTAAAAATCGCGTGAAGCGAAGCTATCCCGCTCTTAATCGCCCCCAACTCCATGACGTTAAGCTTTACTGCATTTAATTTGCACCTAAGACGCGGGGTAAGAGTGCCTATTACACGCATAGTTTCAATACTGAGCTCTTGCACCACTGTCAATAATCCTTTTTTGAACAGGACAAGATGCCTGTTCCCCAAAGAGTAGATTTTCTTGTGGAACAGGCATCTTGTCCTGTTCAGGGAAAATAGTGCAATATGTGAGAATAGACATCTGCTTTTTAGCAGATGTCTAATTGAATGTTCGCGGATTCTACACACCAACCGGTTGAGCAGCAGCCATCATAGATGGATCGATCGCAATTCCCAAACCTTCTGCAACTTGGCGGCCGTAATTCGGATCGGCGCGGAAAAAATGGCACAATTGGCGCATCTGAATCTCCGATTTTGCTGCACTCAAACTTTCCACAATGTTAGCGACAAGCCGCTGCTGTGCGTCGGGTTTCATCAAGCGATAGAGGTCTCCTGCTTGGGTATAATCGTCATTTCCCTTACGGTGATCGTAGCGATCGACTTTGACATTTCCTAAGTCCCAAGCTGGGTCAGCATAGACCGAATTTTGCTTCGGGGCATCTTCGTGGCTGTTCGGTTCGTAGTTGGGCCCGCTACCACCGTTATTACCCGGTGCCATGGCGCCATCCCGTTGATAGTGCATCACGGGACACTTTGGTTGATTGACGGGCAATTGCTGATAGTTTGCACCGAGACGGTAGCGTTGAGCATCTGGATAAGACATGATGCGAGATTGCAGCACTTTGTCTGGAGAGAAGCTAATACCTGTAACGACATTAGAAGGAGAAAATGCCGCCTGTTCCACCTCAGCAAAAAAGTTTTGTGGATTGCGATTGAGTTCAAGAATTCCCACATCAATTAACGGAAACTCAGAGTGCTTCCACACTTTTGTCAAGTCAAAGGGGCTTTCGCGATATTCTGCGGCTTGGGCCTCGGTCATTACTTGAATGCAAAACCGCCATTTGGGATAGTTACCTTGCTCGATCGCCTCAAACAAGTCGCGAGTCGCATGATCGGGGTCTTCGCCTTTGATCCGCATCGCTTCTTCTGCGGTGAAATTGTCAATACCTTGCATGGTTTTGAAGTGGAATTTGCACCAAACCCGTTCTCCTTGAGCATTAATTAGGCTGAAGGTATGGCTGCCAAAACCGTCCATGTGGCGGTGGTTTTTCGGCGTACCGCGATCGGAAAACAGAATAGTTATCTGATGCAAAGCTTCTGGACTCAAGGACCAGAAATCCCACTTTGCGTCAGCATCTTTGAGATGCGTTTGGGGATGGCGCTTTTGGGTGTGGATTAAATCAGGGAATTTCAGAGGATCGCGGATGAAGAAAACAGGCGTGTTGTTCCCTACTAAATCCCAGTTTCCTTCTTCGGTGTAGAACTTGATCGAAAAACCTCTGGGGTCACGTTCGGCATCCGCTGAACCTTGTTCTCCGCCTACGGTAGAGAAGCGGAGGAGAACCTGAGTTTGTTTGCCAATTTCTGAAAATAGGTGAGCTTTGGTGTAGCGAGTAATGTCATGGGTGACGGTAAACGTGCCAAATGCAGCGGCTCCTTTTGCATGGACAACGCGCTCGGGAATGCGTTCCCGGTTGAAGTGAGCCAGTTTTTCCATCAGGTGAAAATCCTGCATGAGGATAGGCCCGCGTTCACCTGCTGTCAAGGAATTCTGGTTATCTGCAACCGGAATTCCGCTAGCGGTTGTCAATGTTTTGTCTTCTGTCATAGTAGGTAAATTGATTGCTCCATCCTAAGTATTCTATACCTTTCTGGGGTTCATGTGTTTCTGCGGTGGTAATTCTCAGATGGGCGATCGGGTGTTAAATTATAAGTGTGTTTTCAAAATTTGCTGAGTCAATTAAACTTAATTAACCAATAAAACATGATTGATTTCTACACTGTAATTATCAGAAAAAGTGCTGAGTATTGGGTTTCATTGTGCTTAGAAAATGGATTGGTGGGACAAGGAAATACTCCTGAACAATCTATTGATAAACTCAAACAAGCTATTGAGTTATTTTCCGAAGTATATGAATCAGAATCTGATGTTTATCTCAGCCCTCTTTCTATTAATAAATTACACGAATTTCTGACTTTAGAAGATGCAGAAGCCTCAGACACTTATGAACTTAGGAAAGTTTATGCCTAAAAACCTTCCATCTTTAAAACCTAAAGCATTAATTAAGATTTTAGAACAAAACGGATGTCAGTTTTACCGATAGGGGAAAGGGGAGCATCGTTTGTATATGCGTGAAATTGAAGGCAAAAAAAGGATTGTTCCGATTGATATGGGTGCTGGGGAAATGTCACCAGCTTATGTGTTGCGGATTTTTAGGCAATTTGGGTTTACAGATCCAGAAATTGAGGGGATGATTAGTTAAGTCCGCATTAATATGCTCCCTGGTTGGCTATTTCAACATTTGGAGTAGTCATCTTTTCCACTCAGAAAAGCGATCACGTAAGATGGCTTTTACAGCCAAACTCGTCTAACCTGTCCTAAAATAGAAGAGACATCCTATATTAATTCCCTACCATGTCGATCGCCGTCATTAAAGAACATATCGAAATCACCCCAGGAATCTGTGGGGGAAAACCCCGTATCGCCGGACATCGCATCCGAGTTCAGGATATAGTTGTTTGGCACGAACAAATGGGAATGTCACCAGACGAAATTCTGTATCACTATCCGAGTATTACTTTATCTGATATCTATGCAGCTTTAGCCTATTATCACGATCGTCGAGATGAAATTCGCTCGGCAATCGAAGCAGATGCAGAATTTGCTCGCCAATTGAAAGCTCAAACCCCATCGCTATTGCAACAAAAATTAAAAAATCGTCAACATGGCTAAGATAAAATTTCATCTCGGCGAAAATATAACTCTTGCGATAGGAAATGGATTGCGAAGACGTGGAATTGATGTCACTACAACTCCAGAAGAAGGAATGATCGGGCAATCCGACGAACAACAATTAGCATTTTTCTTGTCTCAAGAGCGAGTAATTTTTACCCAAGATACGGATTTTTTAAGACTGCATCATGCAGGTTAGTCTCACGCGGGTATTGTTTACTGTCCGCAAACCAGTAAATCGATAGGGGAAATTTAGCAAGGATTAGTATTAATTTGGGAGGTAGTGAATGCTGAAGAAATGAACAATCATTTGGAGTATTTGTAAAAATAGGCGATCGCCCAGCGACGATCAGCACTTGCAGCCTGAGTATTAATCATACGCCAGTTGGGACTCTGTTGAGCCTATATCATAATTTAGGTAAATTTGTGAGAAATCTACTCTCTTGACTATAAATAGGTGATGATAAAAATAGTAGCTACTCAAAAGTTCTCGCAATGACTTTTATCCCATCCGAAGCGTTTAAATCTATTAGTTATCCCGATCGCACTGTCAAAAGAGCCGATCGCGCCGTCCGGTGCAGCCCTTTTCA
>NZ_JAUBQU010000246.1:0-2902 GCF_036701435.1 Microcoleus sp. Pol12A5 | reverse complement strand
GTCAAAGTTAACCCGCCTAGCTCTAAAGCAGGCATGGGCATATTTTGCATGACGAATAAGACTTGAAAGAGCGGTGTTTGATTCAGGCTGCGATCGGGCCGCAATTCCTCCACCAATTTGTCGAAGGGTAAATCCTGGTGAGCGTAGGCTTTTAAGGTGACTTCGCGCACGCGATCGAGCAATTCAATAAAAGTAGGATTGCCACTGAGATCGCCGCGCAAAAGCAAGATATTGACAAAGAAACCAATCAGAGCCTCTGTTTCCAATTGGGTGCGGTTGGCGAGGTCGGTGCCGACTACCATGTCATCCTGATTTGTCGATCGATATAGCAGCGTTTCCAGAGCCGCTAGCAACGTCATAAATAGGGTGACATTTTGTTGGCGGCTCAGCTTGTTGAGCGCGGCAGAAAGGTTTGGGGAAAGCTGGAAAGGTTGAAGGGCAGCGCGATAGGTAGAAACAGCGGCGCGCGGTTGTTTTGCAGGCAGTTGCAGCACTGGTAAGCGATCGCCTAAATGTTGCTTCCAATAGGCAAGTTTTTCTTCTAAAACTTCCCCAGAGAGCCAGTTTCGCTGCCACACGGCATAATCGGCGTATTGGATTGGAAGTTCGGGAAGTGGGGAGGGTTTGCCACTGCAAAAAGCTTCGTAGAGGGTGGCCATTTCCCGCACGAGTACCCCGAGAGACCAGCCATCGGCAACGATGTGATGGATGGTTAGCAATAAGATAAATTCTGTGTCACCTAACTGCAGCAAAGTGACTCGCATTAATGGCCAGTTTGCTAAGTCAAAAGGTTGTTGCGCTTCCTCGGCGGCGAGCCGCACAGCTTCTGCTTCTCGCTGAGATTGAGGAAAGTGCTGCAAATCTATAACTGAGAGGGCGAAAGTCGGTTCGGGAATTATCAACTGAATGGGCCGCCCTTCCACCGCGCCAAAAGTTGTCCGCAAGGCTTCGTGGCGATTGATAACTGCTTGGAAACTGCGCTCTAATGCTGTCACGTCGATCGCACCTTTCAAGCGCACGGCTGCGGGGATATTGTAAGCCGGATCGCCCGGTTGCAACCGATCGACGAACCAGAGGCGCTGTTGGGGGAAAGAAAGGGGCAATTCTGGGCCTCGCGGTGCGCGATCGATGGGGGGTGCTTCCAGTTTTTGCTCGCTGCTGCTGAGAAGGGAAATGCAATCGCTCAAACTTGCCACTGTTGGCGATTCAAATAAGAGGCGCAGGGGCAATTCAATTTTAAACGCTTCTCGCAGGCGCGCGATCGCCTGAGTGGCTAATAGGGAATGGCCTCCCAATTCAAAGAAGTTATCCTCGCTGCCAATTCCCTCGATGCCTAACACTTCGCTCCAGATGCCAGCAACCATTTCCTCCAGGGGCGATCGCACTGCGGAGATCGCGCTTTTTTCCGGTGCAGGCAGCGATCGGCGATCCACCTTGCCATTCGGCAAAAGCGGCAGCGCCTCCAGCAGCACGAAGGCTGAAGGCACCATATACTCCGGCAATTTTTGTTTTAAATCGCCGCATAATTCATCTGCAAGGCTCGACGATTGAGACTCTGAAAAACTATCCTTGTACGCAGCGATATAAGCAACTAAACGCTTGTTGCCGGGGTTATCTTCCCTGACAATAACCGCCGTCTCCCGCACGGCTGGATGTCGCTCCAATACAGCCTCTATTTCTCCTAGTTCGATGCGGAAACCGCGAATTTTTACCTGGCGATCGATGCGGCCTAAAAATTCGATCGTTCCGTCGGGAAGCCACCGCCCTAAATCTCCGGTTTTGTACATTAAATCTTTGTCAATTCCCGGCAGCGGTTTTGCCGTATTTGGAAAGGGATTTTCAACAAAGCTTAATTGAGTATTCTTTTCATCTTTCCAATAGCCCTCGCCGACGCCAAATCCCGACACGCAAATTTCTCCCGGCACTCCCACGGGCACTAACTTCATCTGAGAGTCGAGGATGTAAAGATTTAAATTGGCGAGGGGTTGGCCAATGGATAGCGATCGCTGATTTTCCGGCAAAGGTTTTTCAATAATTGCCTGCGTAATATCGTCAGCCGCTTCTGTAGGGCCATAAGCATTGACAACGCCGATCGAGGGATACAGGCGCAACCACTGATTCGCCAACTCTACCGAGACTGATTCTCCCGTTACCATCATCCATTTTAAATTGGGAAATGCTCGTTGCTGCGGCGATAATTTGGAAAGATAGTCTGTCAATCCTCGGACAACGGTGGGAACGAGTTCGACGAGGGTTAATTTGTGTTTTTGAATGACTTCAAACAATTTTTCTGGATTGCAAATTGTTTCCGTGCCGGCAATTACGGTTTTTCCGCCAATTAAAAGAGGCGCTAAAAATTGCCAAACCGAAATATCCGATGAAGCGGGAGCGCTTTGCAAAAAGGTAAATTCTTCAGTCAATCCCAGCGCCTCAAATTGGGCGTAAATGTGATTGATCGCGCCGCCGTGTCGGATAATAGCTGCCTTGGGCAATCCGGTGGAACCGGAGGTATAAATCGCGTAAGCTGGATCGGTGCCGCGATTGCTAGTTTCTAGATTGGCTGCGGGTAGTTTATCGAAATCGCGGCGATCGCATATCTGAACCTCGGCGGCGGATATCGCCGCGCCCTCCGGCTTGACATCTAAACAAGCCAAATATTTTAACTGAGGGCAATACTCGATCTGACTTAGCAAACTCTCTAAAAATGAAGCGTCTGTTAAGAGAATCTCCACTTCGCTGTGAGAAAGCATATAGCGAATTCTCTCCGGAGGATAAGTGCTCTCAATGGGAACGTAGACTCCCCCCGCCTTTAAAATAGCGAGAATAGCGATGAGAAAATTCGGACTCCGTTTTTGCAGAATTCCCACCAGTTGTCGATTTTTGACTCCTAAACTCTGCAAAA
>NZ_JAUBQU010000094.1:0-25810 GCF_036701435.1 Microcoleus sp. Pol12A5 | reverse complement strand
CTCATCTTTAACTCTGGTTGAATAATCGATCACTCCCGATCGCCAAAAAGCGATCAATTATTCAGCAAGCCCTAATTTAGAGAAGAGTCATGCTAGTAATGAACGCTTACAGAAATTAATCCTCCTCATTGCTCTTGCTTATAGTTCTGCTATCCTACAAGGTCAAAAAATCAAGCAGATGGGAATTCAAAAGTATGTCGGTCGCCTAACAGAATCTCAACGTTCCCAGCGACGACACAGTAGCTTTTGGATTGGGATATATGGTCAATCTTGGGTAGTTGGGATGGAGTTTTGTCAAGATATTATTGCAGAATTAATCAGGATTAGACGAAATAAGCTACCCTTTTTTCACCGAGGGATGAGGGCTATATCCTTGATTTTATCAGGGTTTTGACGGGGTTGTCACCCCGTCAGGTAATTATCAAGATTTAGCAAAGGTACTGTTGGTTTCGATTTAATGCCGTTACAGGGCAAAAATATTTGGAATTGGTTTACTCACTGCCGTTTTTGTACCTCATCTTTATGAGAAAGGCTATATATTATTTTTAATGGGATTTAGACATTTTCTAGCCCCTTAAAGACCTGAAAAGCTGTCTAGGTAAGGGAAAGATTTGGATGCCACGTCATAGCTGAAATCCTTGTCAGTTCTGGACTGATCCCAATTCAAGCTCAAACCCTTTGCCTGTGTTAGTTTGCAGCCTTTTTTGATGGAATTTTTGTCTGAGTCGCGTTAGCGAATTAGCGCATCTGTCGCCGACAACCAAGTCCGATCGTGCATCAAACCCGGTTTCAGACCACACGTAAGCCCAGGACTATAATTGTCACACTTGCGTGCAGGACTTTTCAATTTAACTGGGGCGATCGTCACTAAGTTCAATCATTCCGCAAGGCTGCGATCGGATCTAAGCGAGCCGCATTCCGAGCCGGCAATACTCCAGCTAACAACCCGACAGTAAAAGACAGCCCAAAACCGGCTGCGATCGACCATACAGAAACCACAAACGGAAATTTGAACGCTGTCGAAGCCCCAAAGGCGATCGCAACTCCCAACCCAATACCCGCCGTTCCCCCCACCGTGGAAACTAAAATAGATTCCGCCATAAATTGAATCAGAATTGCTGCATTAGTAGCGCCTACGGCTTTGCGAATCCCGATTTCCTTAGTACGTTCCACAACAGACACCAACATAATATTAGCAATACCGATGCCGCCAACCACCAAAGAAATTCCGGCGATCGCTCCGATCATAACCGTAAATAAACCTATCACATTGCTGAAAGTATTAACTATCTCAGCTTGATTTACAACTCGAAAATCATCCGGTTGTGGCGGATAAATATTGTGGCGCAAGCGCATGATATTTTCTACTTGAAATTGAGCATCCGCTAAATCCGCTTCGCCCGCAGTTTCCAACCAAAAACCAGAGATCGCAATCCCCGCTAAAGAATTTCTGCCCACAATCCGCGAAGACATATTTTTGAGGGGAATATACACTCGATCGTCCTGATCGGTTCCCCCTACAGACCCCTTGCTTTCCATCACTCCAATGACCTTATAGCGGTTTCCCTGAATGCGAATATCGGAGGAGAGCGCATTAGCTCCGGCTCCAAAAAGTTCGTCCCGCACCTTAGAACCGAGGACAACTACTGGCTCAGCAGCATTCAATTCATCCTCGTTAAAAAACCGTCCTTGTTGAGGTTGAATGTTCTTGACATCGGGATAATTTAAATCTGTTCCCAAAATAGCAGTAAATGAATTTTGTCCGCCATAAACGACTTGCACTTGGCGCTGCAAATAAGCCGAAATTGCCTTAACAGCAGGAGCTTGTTTGCCGATCGCCTTTGCGTCATCCCAAGTAAGGGTAGTAGCAGAACCGCTTCCCTGACTGACACCACCGGATCGCGCAGCGCCGGATAACACCAACAGCACATTTGTACCCAAAGCCTTTAACTGTTCTTCAGTTGATTTTTGTACTCCCTGTCCCACGGAAGTAATGGCAATTACCGAAGATATCCCAATAATTACGCCCAGCATAGTTAAACTGGTACGTAATTTGTTATTCCACAGCGCCTCTGTCGCCATGAAAGCGATTTGAACGTTAGAGATTTTGTTGGTGCGGGGGCGAGTCTGTAATTTCATTGGTAATGGGTAATGGGTAATGGGTAAGCCGGAAATTGAAGGAAGAAGGAATAAGCAACACGGAAGAAAGAAGAAGCAAGAGGAAAAAAAACGCTATCCGTGTAGTGCTGTTGGTAAGTGATAATTGGTAAGTAATAATTAGAAATTAGTAATTGGCAATTGGTAATTGTCAACCACTAACTAATGACTAATGACTACTAACGCAAACGAGTGCCGCCACCCGGTTGCAAACCCGGAATTCCACCCGACGATGGATTTTGGGATCTAGGCCGCGATCCGGGCGGGAAAGTAAGCAGCACTTTTTCATTTCCTTTCAAACCCGATCGCACTTCCGTCTTGTCATCCACCGTCATACCAGTCTTAATCGGCATAAAAGCAGGTTTGCCATCTTCTCCACCGGGAACAAAAACCCCCGTTTCCCTTTGTTGGCGGACAATTGCCGCAGTCGGAACTACCAAAACATTTTTAAGTTCACCGGCCTTAAATTCCACATTCACATTCATACCCGATCGCAGCATTTCTTTATCATCATTAATAATTGCCGCTTTTACCTCAAAACTTGTCACATTTTGCAGGACGATCGACTGAGGCGAAATTTGAGTGATTTTACCTGCAAAAGTCTTTCCCGCAAAAGCATCGGCTTGAATAGACGCAGCCTGGCCGATCTTAATCTGAGAAATATTAGTTTCTGCTACGTTTGCTACTAATTGATTTTTTGAAGCTAAGGACAAAATCGAAGAAGAAGTAGCCGAAGAAACCGCACTACCTGCCGTCGTGGGAGTCACAAAAGCGCCCGGATCGGCGTACTTGCGGGTGACAGTGCCGGTGAAAGGAGCCCGCAGCACAGTGTCGCCGATCAGCGCTTGAACGCTTTGCAGGCTGCCTCTAGCGGCGAGAACTTGGGCGCGGGCTTGGGCGATGTCTTCGGGGCGAGAACCTGCTTCTAGCAGCGCCAAAGCTTGCTGTTTTTGCTCGACGGCGGCCTGGGCTGCTGCGATTTCTTCGGGGCGTGCGCCCGATCGCGCCAGGGCCAAAGCTTGCCGTTTTTGCTCGACGGCGGCCTGGGCTGCTGCGATTTCTTCGGGGCGTGCGCCCGATCGCGCCAGGGTCAAAGCTTGCCGTTTTTGCTCCACAGCAGCGCGCGCCGAAGCGATTTCTTCAGGGCGAGTACCCGCTTTCAGCAAAGCTACAGCTTGTTCGGCTTGTCTGACTTGCGTTTGAGCTCGATCGCGCGCGGTGCGGGAGTTGTTGACAACTTGCAAAGCAAGGGCTCCGGCATTATAGAGTTCCTGATTTCTCTGAAAGTCTTCCTCAGCTTGGTTTTTGGCGTATTCGGCATCTTTGAGTTTGGCGATTGCTTGGGCTATGTCTTCAGGGCGATTGCCCTTAAGCAATTTTTGTAAATTTGCCTGTTGTTCAGCTAGTTGTGCCTCAGCTACGGCAATATCCTGGCTTCGATTGCCGTTGAGCAATTTTTGTAAATTCGCCTGTTGTTCAGCTAGTTGTGCCTCAGCTACGGCAATATCCTGGCTTCGATTGCCGTTGAGCAATTTTTCCAGACTTGCCTGTTGTTCTGCTAACACTGCCTTAGCCACAGCAATGTCCTGGGTTCGAGTGCCGTTGAGCAATTTTTGCAGGTTTGCTTCGGCGGCTGCGAGTTGTCCGCGAGTTTGGGTAAGTTGCCCTTGGAGGTTGGAGTCGTCCATGTAGGCGAGAATCTGCCCTTGTTCAACCTTATCTCCTTCCTTGACAAGCAAACTTTTGAGCATTCCTGAAGTTTTGGGGCTGACGTTAACGGAACGTTCGGGCACAATTGTGCCGTTTGCCGAAATTGTAATCGGCAGGTTCACCCTTTCTACAGCAACGGTTTTTTCCCTGCGTCTGGTTTCGCGGCTGGATTTGACTGTGAGTTGGCTGTAAGCTGTGTAGCCTACTCCTGCCAGCAGGGAAGCGGCGAGGAGTCCGCTAACCCACGGAGTCAGCTCTTTTTTTATCTGAAAGTGCTTTACTAAGTACATATAAATTAGACATATCGGGCGTCTGTTCAATTTAGACCGCTCCGGAACAGAAAACGTTCAATTATGATATTTTTAGTTAGGATGGATCGTTTGCCGCTCAAATCAACCGTTATGCGACAAGTCCTCTATGGGGGTGTGGCGGGAAGCCGATCTTGATAAGCACCTTCTTTGTGGTTGATTCAGAAGCGTTTAGAACGGCACCACAATCGTGGGAGGTATTATTTTGATCGAGCTCAAGATATTTACTGCGAAAATACGAATCTAGTTGGTAGAGACTATACTCGAAAATAATAGGAGGTTAGAGCAATGGATCAGCATCATCGATACTTGCGAATCGCCCTTGTTGTTGTCGGAATTGCCTTTCTGCTTGTCTATCCACTGATGAAGGTTTGGTCGTCTGGCTGGTCGTGGCAACCAGGTCAATACGAATACGAACAGATGATCGTCGGCATTTATGCGACGCTTGGTGTCTTTTTGCTGTGGGCTTCTCGAAAACCAGAAACGCATCTCAGCTTAATCTGGTTCACCGTGTGGTCGAGTGTGGTCCACGGGCTGATCATGGCGGTACACGCAGTGATTGATTCTGCGGAACGCGGACACCTCCTCGGCGATGTTCCAGCATTGATTTTGGTGGCAATTGTCCTTGGTTTCCTAGCGTCACGCGAAGTGGTGCCAAGTGAATGAACGGGCGCGGCAGAACAAATTAAATCCAGCATACAGACGAAACCCGGGGTGCTGAGTTAAAGACATCTACGGCCGCTGATTTGAGCCGTTCGATCGCTCATTGTGCATTTTCTCGATTAGTACGAATCGCTGCTAAGTCAGCAAGATGTATCTCACCCCACTCGTAAAGCGTTGCGATCGGCTCGAGGAAAATTTCACCTAATGATGTTAGTGAATATTCAACCATCGGTGGGATATTGACATATTCTGCTGGAGCTTATATCAGGTCCGGGCGCTCGCGTATAATCAGATCGAACAGATCGAACTTTTGAAAAGTTCGATCGCCCATTTCCTACTCAACAAACAGCCGCCACTCCCAACTCTGCAATCGCCGCCTCCGGGCCAACCAAAGAAATATACGGTTCTACAAAATATTTCTTAGCAGCATCCCGCGCTTGTGAAGCTGTCACCTGTGCAATTTCTTCTTGAAACTGCTGGTCAAATTTAATTCCCAATCCCAAAATTTCGTACCAACCTAAAACTTGGGCAATTTGCGAATTAGTTTGTTTTCCTAAAGCATATTGACCGAGCATTTTATTCTTGCAAGCTTGCAATTCTTCCTCGCTTAGTTCGGTGTTGGCGAGTCGATCGACTTCTGCGCGCAATCCTTCAAAAGCAGTCGCCGTATTTTCCGGCGCAGTACCCATGTACACGACAAACTGAGCCGTGTCCAAGCGCGTCGCGTAGAGCGCGGAAACGTCGTAAGCCAAGCCCCGCTTTTCCCGCAATTCCACAAACAATCGGCTCGACAAACCGTTACCCAAATAAGTATTCAGCAACTTAATCGCTGCGTAGTCGGGATTTTTGACAGAGGGTGCGAGGTAGCCCAGCATAATCACTGATTGCTGCGTATCTTGCGCCGTAACGACCGATTCAGGGGAGGGTGACAGGGGGGGGACGCTTAAAGTTGGCAGGGGTGTTAAAGGCGCTTTCCAGGATCCAAAAGTTCGATCGATCAGGGCGATCGCATCTTCGGTGGATATTCTGCCGGCTATAGAAATAACTGCATTATCGGGACGGAAATAGGTTTTGTGGAAGTCTTCGAGCTCCTTTCTGGTGAGCTTTGACATCGTAGCTTCCGTGCCCAAGGGAGAAAAAGCATAGGGATGTTCCTGGTACATCGCGTGCCGCAATTGCTCGAAGGCGATCGCAAACGGCTGTTCTTGCTGCGAACGAATTGCCGATATGGCAATGCGGCGTTCGAGTTCGACTTCAGCTTCCGGGAAAGTAGGCGATCGCGTCAATTGCGCCGCCAACTCCAAAATCTCCTCAAAATCTGCAGAAACCGTCTTCAAACTCACTAAAAAATAGTCTGTAGTAGAGTCGGCACTCAACCTCGCTCCCACCGATTCTACACGCTCGGCAATTTCCAGCGAAGACAGCCGATCGGTTCCCTTAGTCATTACCGCCGACAGCAAGTGACACAATCCTGCTTGTTCCGGCTGCACGTAGCGACTGCCGGCCCGCAGGAATATCCTAGCTGCAATAATATCTGCTGCTGGATTTTCTGCTGCTAAGACAACAATACCGTTGTCTAAAACCGTGCGCTGGATTTCATTTTTCATTGAATTCTTTGTTAACTGTTGACTGTTGACTGTTGGCTGTTGACTGTTCGCTGTTGATTGTTGACCACAGTAACAGATACATTTAACCCGGTAAATCTAGGAATCCACCTAAATCTACTTTGTATGACATATGCTTAATATGCCTAAAACGATGATGACTTAATGTAACCATCGCTCTTGCTATTTTAGCTGCAAGTCTTCTCTTACCTTTTTTCAATTAACAGTCAACCGTCAACCGTCAACCGTTATTAGATTGGTTTGAGTACCACGGCTGTATAGCGTCGGGGAGAGAGATATTGTTGAGCTAGGCGCTGGAGGTCTAAAGGCCCAAATGCTTTAATCCTGGTGGGATAGCTGAGCGCTAATTCCGCAGTGGCGATCGTATTGTAATATCCGTAAAGACCGGCGAGCTGTCCCGGCGTTTCGAGGGAGAAAGCAAAATCGTTGCACAGCAAACGCTGACAGCGGAGCAATTCTACCTCGGAAACTGGCTCAGACTGCAATTGCCAAAGTCGATCGCAAATCCGAGATTCCACCTGTTCGACATCCTTGGCTTCCAAGACTGCACTGATAGTAAATAAACTCGATTCCCGTTGCAGCGAGAAAGTGCTGTCGATCGCCTCTACCAATTGTAATTCTTCCCGCAGTTCCCTGACTAAACGCGAAGTCCGCCCGTCTGCGAGCAACACCGACAGCAAATCCAAGCCGCAAGCACTTTGCAAATGTTCAACTCCCGGGCCCGTCCAGGCCATCATCAGCCGCGCTTGTTCCAATCGGGGGAGGCCCAATTCCTGACGGCGAATTTCTATCAGTGGCGGTTCCGCCTCTGCGGTTAATTTGGGACAATCCCACCTGTCTGAAAACTGCTCGAATGCTTTCGCCGTGATATCCCTAGCCTGTTCTTCATCAATTCCCCCGACTACCACCACAGTCATATTTTCCGGCTGATAGTGCGATCGGTGGAAACAGCGCATTTCGTGGGGAGTTCGCGACATCAGCAGCTCTTCCGTGCCGAGTACCGATCGCCTGTAGGGATGCCGCTGGTAAACTGTTTCCATCATGGCTTGGAAACCCAGCCAATCGGGATTGTCTTGAGCTTGACGGATTTCTTCGAGTACCACATCTCGCTCGCGATCGAATTCCCGATCCGGAATCGAAGCCCGCAACAGCAATTCTGCCAGCGGCTGGGCTGTTTCTGCTAAATAATCGGCTGCTGCGTTAACAAAAAAATGCGCGTAGTCGTGACTTGTAGCTGCGTTGGCGACACCGCCGCGATTTTCGATTACCTGGTCAAATTCTCCCGGCGCGATCGAATCCGTCCCTTTGAATATCATGTGTTCTAGAAAATGAGCCATTCCCGACCAAGAATCTGGCTCCAGCGTAGCGCCAGCCCTCACCCACACGTCTAGCGCGACCACCGGTGTGGCCGAAATCCGCTGGTGAATGACCGTTAACCCATTATTCAGCTTCCAGACATTGGCTGGGAACTCTAAAGCAGTGAGCAGTTGAGACAAGCTAGTTATTCTTAAACTTTAGTTAACTTCGGCTGCAACTATGGTAGCGCCTTCCAGCTATGCGATCGGGATTAATTGATACAAAAGTCAGTCTTCTGTTGGCAGTTGTCAGTTGACTGCTGGCAGTTGGCGCTTGGCAGTTGTCAGTTGGCGGTTGTTATTAAGGGTAATTTCTGCTTTTTTCAAAAACGACCTTAGCATTAATTAACTATCATTTCTTGGTTTAAAAGTCAATAGGTTGCGCGGGATATTAATGAATCAGTCGGGAGAAAGAGGATGTTATCAGAATATATCAATAAATTAAGAGATGTAAGAACACTAAAGACATTGAGAGGAGAAACGACAGATGGTAGCTACCCTAGAAGATACCAAGCGCCAAGCGATCGCCACTAAATTAGCAGACATGAAAGCGCTGCAAAACCTGTTGATCGCTAACGAGCAATTATTCATCAATTCCTGCAACGACTCCGAACTAGCCCAGCGCTTCCGAGATATGCTCGAAGACGATCGCAAAAACTTGGGCGTATTAGAAACTACGATCGTGCAATACGGCATTCAAGCCGAGCCCAAAGAAACCAGCACAAAAATGATTGAAGAAGTTCAGAAACTCATGCAAGGTTCTGAACTAACATTGTTTGAAAAAGTCAGCCAGCACGAACTGCTCAAACACAAACAAACAATGGCTGGCTTATTAATTCATAAAGCCGCCCAAGTAGTTGGCGCCGACATCGAAGCAGCCATTACTCCCCTCAACACAGTTAACTTTGAGAACCGCGCTCACCAAGAACAACTCAAAGGAGTTCTCGAAATTTTAGGCGTGCGCGAACTGACCGGCAAAGACCCCGACCAAGGCGTTTGGGCTCGCGTACAAGATGCAATGGCAGCAATGACCGGCATCATCGGCGGTGCAGTTACCCGCAGCAAAGATGAGATGAACATCACCGAAATCATCTCAATGGATCACCGCAAAGCCGATACCCTATTTATGGAAATCGCAAGCACCGACGATCCTCAAAAACTACAAGAATTCTTCGGTCAACTTTACAAAGACCTCAGCGTTCACGCCGAAGCCGAAGAACAAGTTGTTTACCCAGCAATTCGCAGCTACTACAGCAACACTCAAGAACTGTACGACGAGCAAGCAGAAATGAAGCAAATGCTCGCCAAGATTAAGTCAATGAACCCGAGTTCTCCTGAGTTCAAAGCCCAAATCAAACAGCTCCAAACAGCGGTTCAAGATCACGTAAAAGAAGAAGAAAACGATATGTTCCCTCAAATTCGCCGCAACTTGAGCGAAGCACAAATGGAACAAATGGCTACTCAATTCAAAGCAGCCAAAAGCACTATCCAGCAAGAAATGGCTAACCTGAGCTAATTCAGCAGCGAGCTAATTGTAGCTCTAGGCGAGCTAAAAACTAGCTAAACTGCAACCTATCAATCCCGCTACCCACGTAGCGGGATTACTGTTTTGTGTAAACTCATTTGTGTCATTTGTGTAAACTCACCAATGTTCAAAAACTAATATCAAATCTGTTAGCATCGGAATTATTCATTTATCTATTCTTTTCATCAGCCTTCATCTGCGTCAATCTCTTGTCATCTGCGGCTGGATAAATTCTCTTTTTTTAACCGCAGATGAGGGCAGATTAATTGTATCAATTTCGGTTGCATCGTCCGTGATTGTTAACCCTTTGGCGAAGCTAAGTGGGCATCACTGTTGACTGGATTTTACGCCCGACGATGCTAGCAGATTGAATATAACTAAAAAAATGAATAAACCCGCCCTAGGTAACGTGGTTGTGGGGGCGGGTTTATTTATATGGTGAGTTATAGTCAGAGGTTGTGGGTGAAAGTTCCCCCACAAAATGCGGTTATTTATATATTAACTCGCGCCAAATCTACCCGTTAATAACAGATCCGCCGTTGGGATGCAAAATTTGACCAGTCATGTAAGACGAATCTTTTGAAGCTAAAAACACGTAACTGGGGGCAACTTCATCGGGTTGACCTGCGCGTCCCAAGGCAGTGTCTGCACCAAATTTCTCCACTTTTTCTTCAGGGAAAGTTGCAGGAATTAGAGGCGTCCAAATCGGACCGGGGGCGACTCCGTTGACGCGAATTCCTTTCTCAGCTAAACTTTGAGACAAAGAACGGGTAAAGGCAACAATTGCTCCTTTTGTGGAGGAGTAATCTAGTAATTGTTGATTGCCTTTGTAGGCGGTGACAGAGGTAGTGTTGATAATTGCACTTCCCTCTTTGAGGTGTTTGAGAGCGGCTTTTGTAAGATAAAACATGGAGAAAATGTTGGTGCGGAAGGTGCGCTCTAATTGTTCGGCGGTGATGTTTTCTATGCTTTCTTGGGGATGTTGTTCGGCGGCGTTGTTGACTAAGATGTCGAGATGGCCAAATTCTTTAACTGTTTGTTCTACAAGGTTTTGACACATGCTTTCATCGCCGATGTCGCCGGCGATCGCAATACAGCGGCGGCCTTGTTGTTCGATCGCCTCTTTGGTTTTTTTTGCATCATCATCTTCGTTGAGATAGCTGATGACCACGTTAGCGCCTTCTTTGGCAAAGGCGATCGCCACTGCACGCCCGATCCCACTGTCTCCGCCGGTAATTAAGGCTATTTTGTCCCGTAATTTGTCGCTACCGCGATAACCCTCCGCAAAGGATTGGGGTTGCGGGGTCATTTGGGATTCAATACCGGGTTGCTGTTCTTGATGTTGAGCCGGATTGGTTTGTTGTTGAGTTGGCATAACATATTCCTCTACGTTCTACCTCTATAAATAAAGGTTTTCTTGAGGCGGGGAATCGCTCTTTTTGCCGATCGTGCCCTACGACTAAAGACAGTAATTAAAGAGATAAATAAATCCGTCAGCCGAACCCATGATTGTGGCGGGCTGGTTTATATAAATTGTGAGTTTTCCTCAAAGATTGTCGGTAAAACCCCCCTCTAGCAGCATCGGGATATATTTGTTGTAGAGGCGGGTTTCACGAACAATATTTCCGGTAGTAATTCAAGAAATCGATAAACCCGCCCCGCGAGCCTCTAATTAGTGTCAAAACAGAAAAAAGCACGCCAAAAAATGATTTGACGTGCAGTTTAAAGAAGGTAGTTGCTAATTGCTGAGTCTCTAACTAGAAACCCAACCTAACATTAAAACCCGGTAGGCGAAGCCTTCTGAGTAGGAGCGGCCCACAGTGATGCTTCCTCGAAAGGCTGCTGCTGAGCTTTTAAAAACGTTTCGATCGAAGCCTGTACCTGCTCTGGCAAATTCTTGACAACAACATTAGCCGCACCAGCATCATCAAGTACGACCTGGTTGTCAACTCTGCTGCGTAGTTGAGAAGCTGTCAAGAGACCGCCCTCCGTCAGAGGATCGAGGTCAGAAGCAGTTCTGGCTGGCGTCGCTGTTGGCGTCGGTGCCACCACCGTAGGTACTGTGTTAGGGCCCGGCACGTCAAAGCTAACCGGGTTGGGCCCAGTTCGGATCGGGAAATTGTTGGGAACGCCCGGAGTATCGAAGACTTCCAAAACAGAGTAGCTGGCTGGAGACAAATTATTAAACCGAGCAATCCCAGCAGCATCAGTTCTCACCAGCGGTTCTGTTGCAGCATCGTAGCGGCCGTTGCCATTCAAATCCAAAGTGAAGGGCACATCGGCAAGAGGCGGTTCGTTTCCGTCTTTTATACCGTTGCGGTTGTCATCTCGGAATTTAGGAACCAAGAGGTCGTAACGGCGGGAGTTACCGACCAAAGCGCAAGTAAAGGTTTGATTTGCACCGAGAACAACATCTACTGGTTGGGTAGTTTGGAAGTAACCAGGAGGCGTTACTTCTCGAATTTTGTAAGTGCCAGGGCGCAAATTGTTGAATGCAAAGGTACCAAACTGATTGGTAGTAGTAGTCGGTTCATTTGCTTGCAACTGACCGTCACCATTAGTATCGATAAAAATACTGACACCAGGAATAGCTGGTTCGTTTCCATCTCGATAACCGTTCAGGTTGAAGTCCTCAAACTTGCACCCGGTGATGTTGCTGCTGGGTGTGTTGGCAAAGGTAACGTTGGCGTCCTGAAGATTGAGGGTAACATCGACGCGATCTGCAGTAGAAGGCGAGAAATTCGGCGGTACAACTTCGCGGACGATATAGTTGCCCGGTGACAAGTTCGTAAAGGCGGCTCTTCCCTGGTCATTTGTCCTGAGTTGCTGTTCTCCAGTGTCGGGAGTGCCATTATTGTTGGTGTCTAGGAAGACACTGACACCGCTAATTGGCGCTTCACCCTGATTTGGTTCGTAGCGACCGTTGGCATTCAAGTCATTGTACTTGAAGACATTGATGATTGGTAGAGTGTTGCCCACACCGGCATTACTGCCAATACCCTGAGTAGCTCCAACCGGAGAAAAGGTAAGTGATGGCGAGGGGTTGGGGGCTGGTAAAGTTGTAACTGGGGCTGCAAAAATCGGCCGCTCACCAGTGGTCGCGATCGATCTTTCACCTGGTTGTTGAACGCCGTCGCGGTTGGAGTCTACGAATTTAGGGTCGTTTGGTTTCAGCGTGTAGGTTGAGTCTGCTACTAGCAGCGGTTGCTCTCTGCTGATCGTACCCTGGAATCGCGCCTGCGGCCCTGGTGCCGAAACCAGAGCGGGGTTTGCAGTGGTTGATACTGGAGCATTGAGGTTTCCTGGGACACCACCACCTACTTCAGCAGGCAGTACACTTGGAAAAATTTCCAACACTCTGTAATTGCCAGCTCGCAAATCCTTGAAGGTAACTACTCCGTTGGCATCTGTGATGGCTATCGGTTCGGAGCCTGCTCCATCCCAGCGACCGTTCCCGTTGACATCTAAAATAAACGGTACTCGGGCAATCGGGGGTTCCAATACTCCACTAACAACATTTCGCAAGCCGTTGCGGTCTATGTCTCGAAATTTGTTAACTTCAATTTGATAGAGCGGAGTATCGCCAACTTGAGCGCAGGCAAAGGTTTGACCGGCTGCTACCGTCACGTCGAGTACGGGAACGTTGCCGGGGGGTGTGCTTTGGGGAAAATCTTGTGTTTCTAAGGGTTCTGCGTTTGTAGCATTAACTTCTAGTCCGGTAACGGAACTAATTTGTCGTATGATCCGTTCTTCCCGAATCTTGTAGGTTCCGGGTGCTACGTTGAACGACCATGCACCATTTTTGTCTGTTAAGGTGCTGGGTTCCCCTGCATCGCGTTGACCGTTGCCATTGGCATCAATATAAATCCTGACATTTTTAATCCCCGGTTCATTTCCATCTCGGAAGCCGTCGGCATCTATGTCTAGGTATTTGCATCCAACGATTCGGCTGCCTTGATCGACTGGGCCGTTGCCAAACAAAACGTTGACATTTCTGTTGCCAACGGTGACAGCTAGGGGGTTGGGAGTAGTAGGGGTTAAACCAGGAGGTATTGCCGTTTCCGTAAGTACGTAGTTGCCGGGGACAAGATTTATGAATGAGAACGCGCCGTTAGCGTCCGTCGTGGTTGAGAGTTCGCCAGTACCAGCATTAAATACACCGTTGCTGCTTGTTGCTGGTTCGAGGAGAATGGGGACATCCCGCAGACCTATTTCAGTTGGCTGTCGGATGCCGTCCCGGTTCTGGTCAAAGAACTTGATGCCTAAAATTGCCGGGCCAGCATTCCCAACCACCACTGGCTGTAATTGCTGGGCAATGCGCTCTTCGTTTGAGTTATTTGAGTTATCTGCCATGATTTCTCTCCTTCACACCTAAATCCACGTAAATTACAGACTACTGTATGGGTTGTAACTTGCTGAGTAGTTTTTACTAATAGCTGACAACCGCTACTCGATTTTACATACGTCTGCACTTGAGGTAATGTTCCCATCTCACACAACAATGCCTCAAGCTTTGTCGCTGGCAAGTATATCAGGTTTTGAAGAACCCTGGCAATTTGAGGGCAACTTCTTCAGGATTTGCACGCCTTCTCTGTCCGTACATACTTGCTGTTTCGAGCTTTAAAAAGCCTAAGACTGACTTCTCCCCCCTGACATCAAGTCCGGCGGCATCGTTCTTGTTCGTCCTGGTTCACTGTCCTAGACGATCGCCTCCTCTGGGATTGCCAAGGACACAGAACCAGCATCGATCGAGCTACCGGACTTGATTATGACTTGCCCTGACTGGAAATACGCCGATGGGTTTGGGGGAATTACCTGATAGTTTCTCACTCACAGAGATGCTACTACCTCTGAGTCTTGCACCCAATATACAAGCCAGCTTCGGAGTTGCCGGAACTTAGGCTTGAGTGTTGGAGGTTGCCAACAATAGGGTATCACGCGAGCGCCCTTTCACCTCTTCGTTATTTTTATCTGCGGTTTGGGATTCCGGGCGATCGAGCTTTGTCTCACCCTACATAACCGAGAAATCTCTCGCAGCCACAGTGCTGACCCAGTTCCCGATCGCCCCCTTATTAATTAATTCCTTTGTGTTGACAACATTACCACTTTGTGAGTGAGGCTCCAGACCGACATTCTGTTGCCCAAAGTTAGGAATATTGCCTAAATTGGCCAAAGATCCATCACGCAAAAATTTAGTAATTCGATCGCTATCACGACCCTCGCTCAAAGGCAAGCTATCCGCCACCATATTACCTGCAGGTTCCAGTCCCGCATAGCTGCTGGCATTCGTCAGCGGGTCGTCCTTCAAGGATTTAGCCAACCTACCCTCAGCATCTGCCGTCACCACATCTCCCGTCACCACATCGATTTTGCTAGCCCGAATCTCTGCCGACACAACAACCACCGCAGGCGGAGTCGTTTGAATGAAACCGGGTGGCTGAACTTCGCGGACAACATAACTACCTACCGGAACATTGCGGAAACTGTAATTGCCCTGAAGGTCGCTTAAGGTACTCGCTTCGCCCGGATCTAAACTGCTGTTGTTGTTGAGGTCGATGTAAATCTGAGTGTTGGCGATCGGGGGTTCCCCGGGATCTAGGCGACCGTTGGCGTTAAAATCGTTAAATTTCACACCGCTGATCGTGCCCGTCACCAACACGTTACCAAAGCTGAGATTAGTGGCATTCGTGCCGTTGCCGACGGCGATCGGAGTCGGATTGGGCGTAGTTTGTCGAAAACCCGGCTGCGGGACTTCTCTCACCACATAGATCCCTTGGGGCAAGTTAATAAAAGAGAAATTACCTTGGGCGTTTGTTAAAGTCGAAGGTTCGTTGGGGTCTCGGCCGCCGTTGTTGTTGAGGTCAAGGTAAATCGGCCAGTTGGCAACTCTCGGCTCCGTCGGTTCGTTGATACCGTTAGCGTTGATGTCGTTGAACTTAAAGCCGCTGATGCTGCCGGTAGGAAAATTGTTGCCGAAATTGACGCCCACAACGTTGGTATTGCCGATTATGTCGATCGGGCCTGGATTTGGCGTAGTCTGTACCCATCCCGGTTGCTGGGCTTCCCTCACCAAATATCGGCCGGGAGAAACATTGGCAAAAGTGTAGTTGCCTTGCGGGTTTGTAATGGTGTTGGGTTCGCCGGGCTCAAAGCTGCCGTTGCCGTTGAGGTCCATGTAAATTGGCCAGTTGGCCAGAGGCGGGTCTGTCGCATCTCGGACGCTGTTGGCATTGAGGTCGTTGTATTTGAGACCGCTGATGCTGCCGACAAAAAAGACATTGCCAAAATTGATGTTGTTGACAGTGGCGTTGGAAGTAACGTTAACCGGGCCGGGGTCAGGCGTGGTTTGGCGAAAACCCGGTTGCTGGACTTCTCGGACCAAATATGTACCTGCGGGAATATTGACAAAAGCGTAATTGCCTTGAGGGTTGGTCAAAGTAACAGGTTCGCCGCCGTCGAGCCTGTTGTTGCGGTTGAGGTCGAGGTAAATTTGCCAGTTAGCTAGCCCTTGTTCCCCGGGATCTCGGCTGCTGTTGTTGTTGATGTCGTTGAATTTTGTGCCTGCGATCGTCCCTGCGTTAAAGTTGTTGCCAAAATTGATATTGCCAGCGTTTGTGCCGCTGGTAATCGTGATGGGTGCGGGATTTGGGGTAGTTTGGCGAAAGTTCGGCTGCTGGACTTCCCTAACTTGGTACGTTCCCGGTGGCAGGTTGGCGAAGATGTAGTTGCCTTGCGGGTTTGTAAGGGTGGAAGGTTCGTTAAATTCTGGCTGGCCGTTGTTGTTGAGGTCGAGGTAGATTTGCCAGTTGGGAATGGGGACTTCTCCGGGATCGGGGCGGCCGTTGGCGTTAAAATCGTTGTATTTGGTGCCGCTGATGCTGCCGACTTGGAAGTTCCCGATGTTGACGTTGCCGATGTCTATTTGGCTGGCGGTTCTGGATTCGGACATGGTGTTGCTGGGGCCCAATGAACGCGGTTCAATGTTTTCTGTAGGGCAATCTAGCAGTTTTTTTGCCAATTGCAGCTATTTGAGAGGGATAAATTTTTTTTAGGAAAGGCAAGGAAGGAAAAGTTGCGAGTTTTGATTTAATGTGGGAACCTGGCTTTGCCTCGGAACCAGTAAATGCCCGATGCCCAATTCCCAATGCCCAAATTCCCAATTTTTTCCAGATTTGATGTACGATCGCTACCAGTTTTGCAGAGGTCGAATTCCCAATGTCCCAAAACTTGACAGCAAGCTGGAATGAAGCCCGCGAGGTTCCAAGTTTGCTCTTCGGCTGGAGTTTGTGCGGTTTATTGGTAATGGGATCGATCGCCCCTACTCCTGCTGTCGCACAGCTACCTATCTCCGAACAGAGTAACAGCAACAGCCCGATCGCTCAAACAGGTGCGCTCGTCCGCCCCACGCTCAAATTGGGCAGCCGCGGCTCGGAAGTGAGCGAACTCCAAGCTGCTCTTAAATTATTGGGCTTTTACCCTGACACTGTTGACGGGATTTTCTCACAAAGCACCGCTAGAGCTGTGTCTCACTTCCAAGAAGCAGCAGGCCTGCCTCCCGACGCCATAGTCGGTCAAGATACTTGGAACCGGCTGTTTCCTGCAGCTAGCGCGATCGAAAACCCCATAGCCAACGCTCCTGTAACTGCCGATAACTCAGAGATTAACCCCCAAGCGCAGCCAACAAATTTTCCGGTTTTAAGAAGACGAATGCGGGGGGCGGCAGTCAGAGATTTGCAAGAACGGCTGCGGGCCAAGGGATTTTTGCGGGTGAGTGCTGACGGCGTGTTTGGCCCGGAAACTCAAGCTGCTGTCAAGGCGGCTCAGCGACAATATCAACTGCCAGCAGACGGCATTGTCGGCCGCGCAACTTGGGAAGCTCTGCTGCGTTGATAGCAAGCGCAAAGTGCCGGATATGCACGTTGCGGTATCGGGCGATCGTACAAATTGTTAATAATCGCTTTTGGAAGTATTTCATCACATCAAAAAGTGTCAAGTTTGGTAAACAACGTGCTTTTATGCGCGCAGTTGGTGTTAACTTAAAAACATGAGGGGCAAAACCAAGAAGCACAAAAAACTTGGATAAAAAACTTGGAATTAGAGTATTTGTCCCGCTCGGCTCTAGTCCGCAGGCAACGCCTGAACCGTGTAGCTTATTAGCAAAGAAAGGTTGATATTGCGATTCGTATTGGTTAGATAGCTTGAGGCTATTGGATTAATCAATAGTTGCGATCGCAAAACAGTCAAACACAGAAGTCTGAATAGACTCCGCTGATAGCTAGCTCGTATGCAGAGTAGTTGCAAAAAAGTCCACCTTAGTTGTAGTTTGCTGAAACTCAGCAGAGCTAAAAACCCACTTGAATCAACTTAATTTACAAACTTTTTAGGGTCTGGCATCCGATATGCTAGGCCCTAAAATTTTGTTGTTGGTTATTGGTTATTGGTTATTGGTTAAGCTCCTTTAAATGCCGAACAGCTTAGCCGGAAAGGATATTCCCAATGCCCAATGCCCAATACCCAATGCCCGATAACTATTTAATCTCCTCAATTCGAGCATTCAAACCGTTATCGCTGAGCATTTGTAGCAATTCATCAGCTTTTTCGCGTTCCCGAAAAGCACCGGCTTGCATCACCGGTCGCCCGCTGGAAAAAGAGCGAAAAGCATCGGGAACGAGGGATTGCATTTTTTGTCGATCGCCCGGCCTGTCGGTATCCACCACAACTCGATACCGGAAACCCAAAGCTCTGGCTCTATCAAATGACGGCGAATTATCCTCGGCATCGGGCAAAGAATTCCCCCCTAAAGGTGCAGGTACATAGCCGCCCCTTCCGATAGGAATGTTGCGGCCCGGAACAGGCAATCTACCTTCGGAAGCAACCGAACTGGAACTATCAAAATTGGGAGGAATAATTGGTTGCTGTACCGAACTTTCCGAAACCGAGCGATAATTCGGATCGGGCACGGGAATTGCTATCGCGCCTTGGACTACCGATGAAGCAGCGGCATTCCTCGGAGAAAGCTCTTGCTGCAACTGAGCGCTTCGCGGTGCGGGTCGATTTTGCACTGGTCGCCTAGAAACTGGCGCAGTCGGGGGAAGTGGCGCTCTTTCTACTCTGGGACTTAGCCGCCCGGGAGTGTAAGCCGGGAGAGAAGTGTCTGGGCCACCGATGCTGGGAGGTCGATCTGCCCTTAGCTGCAAAGCACTTCCCCCCATTGGCGGCGTAAAAGTTCCTGCCACATCAACCGAACCCGTCGTCCGGCTGCTCAACAATTGATTGCCGTAAGCTGGGATTACTTGACCTTTTGCCGCATTGTTGACATCGTACTGGCCGTTGTTGCGAATGACATTGCCCCCCGGTTCGGCGGCAGTTCCCAAATCCGGCAGAGAACTCGCGATCGCCACAATTCCGTCCCGGCGATTACTCTCGATATAATTGTTACGCAGCACAGGTCTAGCATTAGCTTGCACGACCACGCCATCTTTATTGCGAGTAATTTTGTTACCGATTAGCAGAGGCGAAGCGTTCTGCGCTACATTCACCCCAAATCCGGTGTTTTCAAACACATTATCTCGAACTTCCGGCTGGGAACTGCCAAAAATAGTAATGCCGTTAGCTCCATTTTTCGAGAAAACATTTCCGCCAATCGTCGGCCTGGAAGTACCGACTACCGAAATGCCGTCGTGAGTGCTCCCAGAAAAAGTATTGTTAACAATCGTTGGAGAACTCGATTCGATCCACAAAGCGTAACCGCGATAGTTGGTATTTGTCACCGTCACCCCGCTGAGTCCCGCCCCGTCTGCGCCTAAAATCGCAATATTTTGACCGGCCGAAGTCGGACTGATAAAGTATCCTCCGCCTTTGATGACAATATTCTGACCGCGAGTGTTGGGATTTCCCTGAACTGTCACGCTAGGCCTGAGCATTAATGGAAATTTTTCGCCGGTTTGCTCGCTGTAAGTACCGGGCGCTAGCAAAATCGCTGTTTTGGGCGGGGCCACGCTTAAGGCGTAGGTAAGGGTTTTAAAGGGAGCTAGATCGCTGCCGTTGCCTCCTGTGTCGCTGCCGCCGGTCGAGCTGACGTACAGTATGTTAATCTCGCTCTGCAGCGTCTGAGAAAGTAGCTGCACTCCCGGTATCCCGGCAGCGATAACTGACGGTTGATGGTTGCAAAGGGCGGTCATCGCAAAGACGAGCAGAAGGCAAGAACTCAAACAAGATTTTTGCGATCGCTTTTCTTTGCACTCGCTATATTGAGAATTTAGGAGCATAAATAAACCCCACTGATTTGCGATCCGAGTTCCGCTTCCCGAGTTCGGCGTCGGGTTTTCGCGATCGAACTTTGATTTCACCCGCCTGCTGGGGTTTTCTTCTGTTAATCTTTTGTGTTGTTCTGCTAACCTCACGGCTCTCCTCCGAAGTGTGGTATGCAGTTTAACGATTCCACTCTTATCAAGTTTGATCTATTATGCTTTGTTTTCATCAAATTCAATAAAACTTAAAAAATTATTGTCTAATTTACATCGGTTTATGCCAAAATTAAGCCGCCTGCTTTGCCACAATCTTGACGGCGTGAGAGAATATAGCGGGTTGATTGGTAAGATTAATTATAATTAGGGTGGTTCTGAATGACCGACAAACAAAACAGAACTTTACCGGCACAGCCAGCCCTCTGCCGGATTTTAGATGCAAATTTAGATCGATCGCGCGAAGGGTTGAGAATTATTGAAGAATGGTGCAGGTTTGGTCTCAACAGCGCGGATTTAGCTGGCGAGTGCAAGCAACTGCGTCAAGAATTGGCTGCTTGGCACGTCGCAGAACTTCGCAGTGCTAGGGATACGCCGGCAGATCCGGGTACGGAGTTGACTCACCCGCAGGAAGAGCAGCGTTCGAGCATTCAGCAGCTACTGGAGGCGAATTTCTGTCGGGTGGAAGAAGCTCTGCGGGTACTCGAAGAGTATGGCAAAATTTACGATCGGAATATGGGCGCGGCTTTTAAGCAGATGCGCTATCGGGTTTATACTCTCGAAAGCGATTTGCTGGCTTACCGGCGCTACCAGCAGTTACTTCGATCGCAGTTATACCTTGTAACTTCGCCGAGAGACAACTTGATGGGAGTTGTGGAAGCTGCTTTGCAAGGCGGACTGACTTTGGTGCAGTACCGCGACAAAACCTCAGACGACGGGGTAAAGTTGGCTAATGCGCGCCAGCTTTGCGAACTTTGTCACCGCTACGATGCTTTGCTGATTGTGAACGATCGCGTGGATTTTGCGATCGCAGCGGATGCCGACGGCGTACACTTAGGACAGGGAGATTTGCCTGTGGCGGAAGCGCGCAAGTTGCTCGGCCCGGGACGGATCATCGGTTGTTCGACTACGAATGGCGAGGAAATGCAGCGAGCCGTTGATGCGGGAGCCGACTATATTGGAGTTGGGCCTGTTTACTCCACTCCTACTAAACCTGATAAACAGGCGGCGGGTTTGGACTATGTGCGGTATGCTGCTACTAAGTCACCGATTCCGTGGTTTGCGATCGGCGGAATTGATATCAACAACCTCGATGAAGTATTGAATGCTGGAGCTCAAAGGGTTGCCACAGTACGCGCGATTATGGAAGCAGAACAGCCTACTTTAGTGACGCAGTTTTTCATCTCGCAGTTGATTCGGATGCAGAATCTGAAAGCTCAGAAAGCTTTGCACGGAAAAAGCTAGGTTGATTGGGGATTTATAGGGCGGGTTTAGCACAGGAAATCTGTGCATAAAATATAATTTTGTTACCCAACCCGCCCTAAAAACAGATATTTTACTGATGATAAATCAAATTGCGCTGCAAGTTAACGGAGAAACCCGCAATTGTGCGATCGACACACCGTTACCAAAATTACTAGAACAATTGGGATTAAACCCGCGCTTGGTGGCTGTGGAGTACAACGGGGAAATTCTGCACAAACAATTTTGGGAAACTACACAAATGCAAGAGGGCGACATCTTAGAAGTTGTCACAATTGTCGGAGGAGGCTAGCCACAAATGGGTGACAAATTAAGCCTCTAGTCCGCCAGAGAATGAATTCCCTGGCTAATAGCTAAAGTCCTCTCAAGAGGACTAATGAGTTCTTCAGTCCTCGACCGAGGACTTTAGCTTTGAGGCAGGGGTTTCAACCCCTGTCGGACTGTCGGACTATCGGTTTGACCTTAAGTTCTCCGGAATCGGCCGAACCTCGGAACGAGGAATTAATATCGCAATTAAACTGCCACGGGTTCAGCCACAGGTGCTGCAACCACAGGATAAATGCTGACTTTCTTGCGAGTTTTGCCTTTTCTTTCAAAAGTCACCACACCGTCAATCATGGCAAACAGAGTATCATCTCTGCCGATACCAACATTATTACCAGGGTGAACTTTAGTGCCGCGTTGGCGGATCAAAATGTTGCCAGCTTTGACAACTTGACCGCCGTACTTTTTGACACCCAGACGCTGAGAATTAGAGTCGCGTCCGTTACGTGTACTGCCTGTACCTTTCTTGTGGGCCATAATATCCTCAACTGTATTTACTATTTTTTATTCTGAATCAGTTTCGGCGGTTTGGGGAGTTTCAACAACTGCTTGAGTTAAGTCTCTGGCGGCTAAGACTGTACCGTTGACGCTAATCGAGTCAATCATAAAGCGAGTTGTTTCTTGACGGTGCCCTTTTTTCTTCCGAGTTTTCTTTTTCGGCTTCATCTTGTAGACGAGGACTTTGCGGCCCCGGAAATGCCGCAGAACCGTTCCTTCTACAGTGGCATTTTCTAGTAGAGGCTGGCCGATATGAACCTCGCCTTCGTGCTGGATCAGAAATACTTTGTCTATGGTGACTTTGGATTCAGCTTCAACGTGAAGCAGTTCGATGTCGTAGAAGCGGCCTGGTTCTACCCGAAATTGTTTGCCGCCGGTTTCAATGATTGCGTAAGTCATGGGATGGTGGTTGAGATTGCCGTACAGGTAGCTGATGAGTCATTGGTCATTGGTCGTTGTGGACTTTTGACTGCTGACTGCTCTCCAGCTTTTGGAATGTCTTAACCTGATCCGAGCCGGATTTAGACAGACAATCTACTATTATTGCGGATTGTTGTAGTTTTGTCAAGGTAAAAGAGAGTTAATCTTTTCTAGTTGTTAGTTTGAGAACAGATTTGTGGCGGCGAATTACGGAATGCTTACAGAGTTAAATGTAGATTTTCTCAGATTCTCTCTTCTGAAACAGGGTAAGTAAAAATGGCAAATCGCATTTGGAAATTCTTAAATACTGATATCAAAGAACTGTGTTCCGCCGAAGCAGCGGAGGGAATCGGAGAAGCTGGGAAAACAGCCGCCGAAGTGGCAAAAATGTTCAAAGAACAAGGGCTGGACAATAGCAACTTGCTGCTAGAGGTTTTGAACTCTCCCTTAGCTCAAGTTGTGGGAACTGGATTGCCATTTGTCGGGATGGCGGCGAAACTGCTGGCATTTTTTATCGAAAAAACTCAACTGCAGCCGACTTTAGCTGAGTGCATTTTCCTCGTCAGTCAGGAGGCTTATCTGGAAAGTTTTAAGCATTTTCTAGGACAAGACGAGAGTCTGTTAAATCGCATCGGGCAAACTCCGGTTTCCGCTAAAGTCAAGGAGTTGCTTAAAAAATTGGCGGATTTAGAATTGAGCGATAAAGCAGCCAAAGAAACTGTTATTTGCTTCCGCGATTCGATGTTAGCCACGGAATTTAACCGAGTGCTGTCAGAACGGCTGGAACAAGCCGGACTAAACGCCGATGAAGCTCAAATTTTGACAAAGAGAGTTGCTGCTAATACTCACCGCTATTTGATCGAAGCTTGGGCAGTTTCCGGCGATGCAATTAAACATCTGGGACAGCCTTCTATCAGCGAATGGCGGGAGGAACAGGAGAAATATCACAGCATTGACAAATACCTGCAAGAACAGATTTACTCTCTACCGCTAGAACCGGTATTTAAAGAAAAATTTTCATTCAAAGATATCTACGTGCCTCTGAAGGCAAAGGCAATCGATGCAAATGGCAAGGTTAATAAGCGTGTCCCAGCATTTGATTTAGAAACTTGGGCAAAGCAATTGCTTAAGGATGAAAACAAACAAAATCGGGTGATGTTTGTCGAAGCTGGGCCCGGACGCGGTAAAAGCGTTTTTTGTCGGATGTTTGCTGACTGGGTGTGGCAACATTTGCATCCAGTTTGGACGCCCGTGTTAATTCGACTGAGAGATATTCCCAAATTGCAAAAGAGTTTTCGAGAGACGCTGAAAGAAGCAATTAATGCTGGTTTTGCTAGCGATGACGGCTGGTTGACGGATCGCAACACACGATATTTGTTTTTCTTGGATGGCTTTGATGAGTTGCTGATGGAGGGGAGAAGCAGCGGCGGTTTAGAGCAATTTCTCAAGCAAGTAGGGCAATTTCAGCGGGACTGTCAGCAGAGTTCGGAAATGAGACACCGGTTTTTGATTACTGGCAGAACTTTAGCTTTGCAAGGGATTGAAAGGCAAATGCCAGATAACTTGGAGCGAGTCGAAATTCAGGTAATGGATGACGGACTACAGCAACAGTGGTTGAGCAAGTGGGAAGCCCAATTTGGGGCGGAAAAAACCTCTGCTTTTCAGCATTTTTTGCAAGATGAATGCTGTCCAGAGACTGTAAAATCAGAACTGTCGCGAGAGCCGCTCTTGCTTTATCTGTTAGCTGCCATGCACCGGGACAAAATCTTGAAAGTTGAGGATTTTCAAGGAACTAACAGCACTCAAGCAAAAATTTTGATTTACAACAAAACTGTGAATTGGGTACTCACAAAACAGCGGCCTGATAAGCTCAATCAGGCTTTGACAGAATTGGAAACAGAGGATTTGCGGCGCATCCTGACAGAAGCAGGGTTGTGCGTGGTGCAGTCGGGAGGGGAATGCGCTCCTGTAGCGATGATTGAGGAACGATTGAAAGCAGATAACTCGGTTAAAGCATTACTTGAAAAAGCACGAGAACGGATTAAGGACGATCCTCTGAGAAATGCTTTGGCGGTTTTTTATCTTCAGCAAGGCAGTAAAGAAGGTTCTGTGGAGTTTGTACACAAGAGTTTTGGTGAATTTCTGTGTGCGGAACGGTTGAAAGAAAGTTTGGAAGAGTGGACGGAACCGGGAAAAAAAGGTAGAGGATTTAATACTCAAGACTCTCAGATGGACTGGGAGATTTATGATTTGTTGGGTTATGGGCCGCTGACGGAAGAAATTGTGGAATATTTGATGGGGTTGTTAACAACTCCGGCTGGTCCAGGCGAGGAAAATCAGTTTCGCCCTGTGGAGTTATTCCAGCGTCTGGAAGATTTTTATCTGCATTGGTGCGATGGGGAATTTATTGATATGCTGCCGGAAAGTTTGCCTCAGAAGAAGATGCGCCTACTGCGAGATCAATTGAAAACCCAAGATTTGGGACAGCGACAAATAGATATTTATGCTGGTTTGAATGTGATGATTTTGCTGTTGGAGTTGCACAGTTACGGTCAGGAGAAAGATGAACTCAAAGACAAAATGGTGTTTTATCCTTGTGGGAAACCTAATGCTGAAGGTAGACCTGACGATGAAATTCGGTTGTTGCGTCTTATCGGTTATAGCTGTTGTGTTGGGTATTTTGGCTTTCTCCAAACAGTTGGGAGATTCCTCAGCGGCGCAGACCTCAGCGGCGTAAACCTTGGCGGCGTATACCTCCGCAACGCAAACCTCAGCGACGCAAACCTCAGCCACGCAGACCTCCGCGGCGCAAACCTCAGCCACGGACAACTCATCGGCGCAAACCTCCGCGGCGCACAACTCATCGGCGCATACCTCCGCGGTGCAAACCTCGGCAACGCAAACCTCAGCGACGCAGACCTCAGCGACGCAGACCTCAGCCACGCATACCTCAGCGGCGCAGACCTCAGCGGCGCAAACCTCATCGACGCACAACTCATCGGCGCAAACCTCAGCTACGCAGACCTCAGCGGCGCATACCTCAGCGACGCAAACCTCAGCCGCGCAGACCTCAGCGGCGCATACCTCAGCCGCGCAGACCTCAGCGGCGCAAACCTCAGCGGTGCAGACCTCAGCGGAATTTTTGGAGATATCGAATGGGATGAAAACACAAACTGGGAGAATGTTCGAGGTTTGGATACAGCCGTTGATGTTCCACAAGCGTTAAGGCAACAGCTAGGAATGCAGTAGAAACCTTTTTCCAGGCTTGGCGTATCATTTTTATGAACAGGCTTTCGGGCCTGTTCCACAAAGAGTGAATTTTCTTGTGGGGTGGGCCGGAAAGCCCGCCCCCGAAAGGTCGATCGACCTTATTTTATCCAAAAGGTCGATCGAACGGGATTCAAGCAGTGGCAGAACATTTACGCGATCGTAACAATTCCAAAGCTTGCTGTTTCACCCTACCCTCCATCACCTCTTTTTGCAAATTAATAAAAGCCTC